>CAZVPS010000313.1:0-2658 GCA_964629105.1 uncultured Anaerolineaceae bacterium | reverse complement strand
AGTGGATCGCCTACGGCTACGGCTTCCCGCCGCTCCGTGAGCGCCTCGCGGTCCTCGCGGATCACCTCGAGATCATCCGCCGAATGCTGGAGCCGGGACACGCCAGCTACGAGGGTCGGTACGCACGGGTGGACGGCGCCATCAACGTGCCCAAGGGAATCCAGCAACCGCGGGTGCCGATCATCGTCGGAGGAAACGGGCAGAACGTGACGTTCCGCCTGGCCGCCCGCTTCGCCGATGAGCTCAACCTCGTCTTCCTGGATCCCGCCGAGGTGGGGGAGCACATGGCGGTTGCCCGCCAGCGGTGCGAGGAGGAGGGCCGCGACCCGGCCACGCTCCGGATCTCGCTCTACTGCCGTGACGGCGACGTCCGCCCGGTGGGCCAGGAGCGGGTGGACCGTCTGGGCGCCTTCGCGGCCCTTGGGCTGGACCGCCTCGTGGCCTTCCCGTCCCGCTGGGACACGTCCGACGACGGCCTCGCGCGCTTCGCCGAGGACTGCCTGGCGGCGGGACTGCCGCTCGCCGGGGCTGTGGCCGTCGCCGTCGGCTGACCGGCGACGAGGGCGGCGGTTCCCGTGGCCTTCGACCGCTCGGCGCGGGCGCGGCCCTCGATGGCGATGGCGGACCCCGCCCGATTCGATGCCCCTGGCCGCATCACGGGCGCATCACGCCTCCCGGGACGGCACCGGGGACTTTCTCATGGCCACGGACACGAGCGCGCTCGATTGCCGAACGACAGTGGGTTGCGATGATGCGCGTTTGATGCCGCCAGGGGCATCAGTTTGCGCATGCACGTAGCCCGGCGGCCGGCGGCCACCCGACCTCAGCGGACCCGGCCGACCCTCCCCGGGGGTCCGTAGCGGAACCAGGCGCGGGCCACGAGGGCATCCGCGTCGAGCGCGCCGTACGTCCGCGAGTCGATCGAGTCGGCCGGCGCGTCGCCGACCAGCCAGGCCTCGCGGGGCCCCAGCCCGCCGCCGCTCCCCCGCGCCGCGACGCGCTTGATTGTCAGGACGCCGCCGCCGGGTTCGCGGATCACCACGATCGAGCCCGGCCGAGGCCAGCGCCGACCGGTCGGGTCCAGGAGCAGCCAGTCCCCGGGGAGCAGGGCCGGGGCCATGCTTCCCTCGGCCACCTCGGCCCGCCACGGCCCGTGGCGCGCCCGGCGCAGAACGAGCGAGGCGTCGAAGACCCACCCGAGGACTGCGGCCAGCCCCAGGAAGAGGCGCAGCAGCGATGGGCCGCGCCGCCGCCGGTTGGGCGCGCCGAGCTGCGGCAGAGGGTCCGGCGTGGAAGCGCCGCCGCCGCCCGCCCCGAGCGGCGGACTGTCGAGCGTGATCGTCGCTACTTCTTCGTCGACCAGAAGAGGTCGCTGAACTCCTGCGTCGCGGCGACCAGGTCGGCGGCCGCCCCGGCGTCGACGCTCTGCTTGTTCTTCCCGGCCAGCTTGAGCAGGTTCCAGACCTTCGTGTGGAGGTCGGGGATCGCCTCGAGGTGCTCCGCCTTGAAGTAGTCGGACCAGATGACCTGGACCTCCTGCTTCACCTTCTCGGCGTGCTGCTCCTTGACCGTGACGCAGCGGATGAACTTGTTGCGGGTCGCGGTGTCGTTGCCCTCGAGGTTGTTGATGATCTCGACCATCCGGGCGACGGTCTTCGCCGCGAGGAGCGCTTCGGCCGGGTCGTAGATGCCGCAGGGGACGTCGCAATGGGCCCGGACGACGGTTGTCGGGCGAAGCAGGCGGGTCAGGCGCATCGGGCACTCCTTCGGTGGGTGTGGGCTGGCGAACCCCCGGGATGGCGCGAGACGGCGGTCCGGCGCGTCCGTTCGTCCCCCGAAGTGTCGGAGCGCCCCGCCGGGGTGTCAAACGGGGGGGCGGGGGACCGGGGACGGCCGAGCTGCGGCGAGAGCAGCGCGTCGTCGGCCCCTGCCACGCATCGGCGAGGCGTGACCCACGTCGCCTCGCACAAGTCCCGCCACTCGGGGGACGCTCGCTGGTCGATCCGTCGCGCCCGAAGAACCGGCCGGACCGAATCGATTGGCACCGATCGACCCCTGACCATCGGGTAGCAGCGCGCAGGGACGTTGAGTTCGATGATCGGCCGGCGCTCCGCCTGCCGTTCTCCGTTCGCTCGGCGTGAGGGCGCGAGTAACCCTGGAGGCCCCCACGACGGCTGACCAGTCCCTCGCGACCGCGATGACCTCGCGCGTCCGTAGCGGTCCGGCCACCCTGGCGTCCGCCTGGACCGCCTACCTCGCGTTCGGGCTCGCTGCCCTCGTGGCCTACTTCGTCGCGCTCGACCAGACGGCGCAGGACACGGCGTACAACCTCTGCGGTGCCGCCGCCGTCGGAGCGATCGTCGTCGGGATCCGGTTGTGGCGGCCCGCGCGCGTCCGGGCCTGGATGATGCTGGCCGTCGGCGTCGCGCTCCAGAGCCTGGGCGACGTGATCGTGACGCTGCTGACGGGCTCCGACGGGGTCGAGCCGTTCCCGTCCGTGGCGGATGTCGCCTACCTCGCCGGGATCGCGGTCGTCGCTGTCGGGATCCTGGAGCTCGCCCGGGGAGGCAACCGCGAGCACGACCGTGTCGCCTGGGTCGACGCCCTCGTCGTGGCCGCCGCAGCGTCCATCTTCGTCTGGGTCCTCGTGATCCGGCC
>CAZVPS010000312.1:0-2673 GCA_964629105.1 uncultured Anaerolineaceae bacterium | reverse complement strand
TGAAGTAGTCCCGCTCCGTGTCCTTGACGATCTTCTCGATCGGCTGGCCGGTGTGGCGCGAGAGGAGCTCGTGATTTGCGTTGACCAGAGTCTCCATCTCCTTGACCTGGATGAAGACGTCGGGGGAGCTGCCGCGGAATCCACCCGAACCCTGGTGGATCATGATCCGGCTGTGCGGGAGGGCGTAGCGCTTGCCCGGGTGACCGGCCGCGAGGAGGACCGCCGCCATGCTCGCCGCCATGCCGACGCAGATGGTGCTCACGGGAGCGCGGACGAGCTGCATCGTGTCGTAGACCGCCAGGCCGGAGGTGATCACCCCGCCGGGCGAGTTGATGTACAGGTTGATGTCCTTCTCCGGGTCCTCGGAGTCGAGGAAGAGGAGCTGGGCGATCACCAGGTTGGCCAGGTTGTCCTCGATCGCGTCGCCCAGGAAAATGATCCGCTCCTTGAGCAGGCGCGAGTAGATGTCGTAGGCACGCTCGCCGCGGCTCGACGACTCGATGACCATCGGCACGAGCATCTGGGGACCTCCTGGAGCGTCTCCCTCCGCGCGTCCGCGCGGAGATCGGTGCGAATCGCGGAAGGGCGCCGTCACGCCGGCGCCGCCTCGGCTTCGGCTTCGTGGTCGTGGTCGTGGTCGTGCGTCGCGGCCGCCACCGGCGACGACTGTCCGTCCTCGGCATGGGGGATGGCCGGGTGTTCGAGGTGGGCAGCCAGCCAACGATCGATGAGCGTCTCGACGACGCGCGCGCGACGCAGCGAGCTGCGGATCGCGGCCTGAGCGCGCGGTGTGTCGAAGTAGGCGGCGAGCTTGGGCTCCGTGGCGTACCGCGCCCTGGCCCGGATGATCTCGTCGATGATGTCGCGGTCCGGGACGTCGATCCCCTCGCGGGTGGCGATCTCGCCCAGCACGAGCAGGGTCTTGGCCCGCTCCTCCGCGCCGGGCCGGAACTCCTTGTGGAGCTCCTCGGCGGCCTTCCCGGTCGCCGAGAGATACGCCTCCTCGGTGATCCCCTGACGGGCCAGGGCACCCTTCATCTCGTCGTGCATCACCCCGACCTCCTCGTCGACGAGGATGTCGGGGATCTCGATCGTCGCGTTCTTCACCGCGTAATCGATGATCCGGTCGGCGAAGCCGTGGCGGGCCCGGTCCAGGGCGTTCCGCTCCAGCCGCTTGCGGATCTCCGCACGCAGGGTTGCCAGGTCGGCGAAGTCGCCCATCGACTGCGCGAAGTCGTCGTCGGCGGCGGGCAGGATCTTCTCGCGCAGCTCCTTCAGCTCGACGCTGAAGTGGGCCTGGGCGCCGCGGAGCGTCTCATCCTGGTAGTCGTCGGGGAAGGTGATGTCGAACTCGGCCGTGCCGCCCGGCGCGAGGCCGACGAGGTGCTCCTCGAAGCCCGGGATCAGGCGCTCCTCGCCGATGACGAGCGGCATCCGCTCCGAGGTCCCGCCGTCGAAGGGGACGCCGTCGCGCGTCCCGGTGAAGCCAACGACCGCCCAGTCGCCCTTCCCGGCGGCGCGCTCCTCCACCGGGCCGAGCGACGCCTGCTGGTCGCGCATCTGGTCGACGACCCGCCCGACCTTGGCGTCGTCGACGGGATCGATCTCCGGCTTGAACGGGAAGCCGGCATAGTCGCCGAGCTTCACCTCGGGGCGAAGCGGCACCGTGGCCTTGAAGCGGAGGGGCTTCCCTTCCTCGGCCTCGACCACCTCAACCTCGGGGCGGCCGATGATGACGAGCGCCGGGTCGTCGGCCGTCCCCTTGGCCCATTCGCGGTAGCTGGTGTCGACGAGCGTCTCGACCGCCTCGTCCCAGACGGCACCTTCGCCGAGGACACGCTCGAGCATGCCGCGGGGGGCCTTGCCGGGACGGAACCCGGCGACGCGGGTGCGCTGGCTCAGACGACGGGTGGCGTCGGCGACGGCGCGCGCGACGCGATCGACGGGGAGCTCCACCTCGACGACGAGGGTGCTCTTCTGGGAGGGCGTGGTGGTCACATGCATGGCCGAAGAAGTATAGGGGCCGTCCCGGGGGCCCGCCCGAACGCCGGATCCCCTGCGGGCCCGCGCCCCGGGGTGGTGGGCGAGGTCGGGGTCGAACCGACACGCCGCTCACGCGGCACCGGCTCCTAAGGCCGGCGCGTCTGCCATTCCGCCACTCGCCCGTGGCGCGAGTCTAGCGCGTGGGCTTCCCCCCGCCCGGCCGGTCGCCCGCGCCGGTCTCGCGGAGCGCCCGGCTCACGACCTCGCGCGCGGCCCGCGATGCCACCGGCACGCCGATCTTCATCGCCAGGTTGACGACGGAGCGCCGGCGGGCCTCCGCCCGGCGATCCTTGGCCGTCGCGTCCAGCCAGCCGGCGAACCCCCGCTCCAGCGCCCCGCGCACCTTCGCCCCATCGTCGCCAAGGGCGCGGACGGCCTTCTCGACCTCGTCGGGAAGGAGGCTTGCCGGGAGGGGCTCAGGCTCGCCGACCACGCGTCGCCTGACGGCACGGAACAGCTTCCGGGGTCCGCCCACGGCGAGGAACGAGGCGCCACCGACGGCCGCGGCGGCCTTGCCGGGATTTCGACGCACCTTGGCCCGCACGTCGACCGCGGCGCGCGCGCTGGCCCGGAGCGTGGAGAGCTCGCCGGTCAGCGCGTCCCGCGCGGCCGCCACCTCGGCCGCGGCGG
>CAZVPS010000311.1:0-2674 GCA_964629105.1 uncultured Anaerolineaceae bacterium | reverse complement strand
GGCCGATCCGCCGGGGTTCGCGGGGGTTCGCGGTCGTGCGTCGGACGCAAGGGGGATCGGGGCGGCGAGCGGCGAGGGCAGCGGCCGCCATGTGGCGCGGGCCGCGGCCCCCGGTCATCCCTCGGCGAGGAGCTCCTCCTTCGCCTTGAGCATCTCGGCCCTCGCCTCGTCGCTCACGACGGGGAACTGCGGGTCGATCTCCATCAGCGCGTCCAGGATCACCGCCCCGGCGGCGACGCGCATGAACCATTTGCGGTCGGCCGGGATGACGTGCCAGGGCGCGTGCTGGGTGCTGGTGTGGCTCAGCATCTCGGCGAAGGCGTCCTGGTACGCGTCCCAGTGCTGGCGCTCGCGGACGTCGCCGGCGGCGAACTTCCAGTTGCTCTCCGGCTCCTTGATCCGGTCCAGGAAGCGCTCCTTCTGCTCCTCCTTCGAGACGTTGAGGAAGATCTTCACGATCCGCGTCCCGTTGTCGACGAGGTAGCGCTCCCAGTCGTTGATCTCGCGGAAGCGGCGGTCCCAGGCGTCCTTCCCTTTCGCCTCGGGCGGCAGCTTCTGCCCGGCGAGGATCCCGGGGTGGACCCGGACCACGAGGACCTCCTCGTAGTAGCTACGGTTGAAGATCCCGATCATCCCGCGGGCCGGCAGGCGCCTGGCCGCCCGCCAGAGGTAGTCGTGGTCCATCTCCTCGGCCGAGGGGACCTTGAAGCTCGTGACCTCGACGCCCTGCGGGTTGACCCCGCTCATGACGTGGCAGATCGTCCCGTCCTTGCCGGCCGCGTCCATCGCCTGGAAGATGACGAGCAGGGCGTAGGTGTCCTGGGCGGCCAGCCGGGCCTGGTACTCCGCCAGCGCCGCGACGCCGTCCCGGAGCGCCTCCTCGGCGTCCTCCTTCTGCACGAAGTCGGCCGTGGACCCCGGGTCGTAGTCCCTCGGCAGCTGCACCTTCGTGCCGGGCGGAACGCGGAAGGGCGCGATGAGGCGCCGGATCCGCTTCGCGCGATCGTCGTTCATCGGGTCCCTGTTCATCGGGTCCCTCCTTCGTTGATGGGGGGCCTCGCGCCTCCCGCGGGTCAGCGCCGACGGCGCCCCGACCGCCCGAACAGCGTCCCGAAGACCCCGCGGATCAGGCCGCCCCCGATGTCCTCGATCATGTCCTGCTGGCGCTTCGCCGCGCGCTCGGCCTCCCGCCGATCTGCCGCCTCCTGTCGCTCCCGCTCGCGCTCGGCCGTCTTCGCCTGCCGCTCGGCGTCGCGGCGGATTCGCTCAAGATCCCGGGCGCGCGCCTCGATGGCCCGCCGTTCCTGGGCCGGAGTCGGAGCGCGTACGCCGGGGGCTCCCGTTGCCCCGGACATAGCCGCTTTCGCGGCGGCGAGGCGCGCCGAGAGGATCTCGTGGGCGCTCTCCCGGTCGATCGGCGCCGCATACGTGGCGTAGAGGGACCCGGCGCTGATCCGCCGCTCCATCTCGTCGGGCGGGATCGCGGCCATGAGCGAGTCGGGCGGGACGAGGCGCGTCGGCGCGAGGGGCGTCGGCACACCGCGCGGGGAGAGAACCGTGACGAGCGCCTCGCCCGTGCCCAGCGACATGATCGCCTGCCCGGCGTCGAAGTAGTCGGTCATGGGGAAGGTCCGGACGGTCTTCTTCAGGTTGTCGGCGTCCTCCGGGGTGAAGACCCGGAGAGCGTGCTGGACGCGGTTGCCCAGCTGGGCCAGGACCGAGGAGGGCACGTCGGTCGGCACCTGGGTCACGAAGAAGACGCCGACCCCCTTCGATCGGATCAGCCGGACGGTGCGCTCGACCTGGTCGAGGAGTGCCTTGCTCGCGTCGTCGAAGAGGAGGTGCGCCTCGTCGAAGAAGAAGGCCAGCTTCGGTTTCGGCAGGTCGCCGGCCTCGGGGAGCGATTCGTAGAGCTGGGCCAGCATCCAGAGCATGAACGTGCTGAACAGGACCGGCTTGTCCATGACGTCCGACAGCTCGAGGATGCTGATGATTCCCTGCCCGGCGGGCGTGGTCCGCATGAGGTCCTCGACCTCGAACTCGGGCTCGCCGAAGAAGGCGTCGGCGCCCTGCTGCTCGAGGCCGACGATCGAGCGGAGGATGACGCCCAGCGTGGCGGGGCCGATGCCGCCGTAGTCCTCGAGGACGACCTTCCCCTCGTCCGAGCCGAGGAACTTGAGGGTGGTGCGCAGGTCGTCGAGGTCGAGGAGCGGCAGGTCGTGGTCGTCGCAGTACTTGAAGACGAGGGCGAGGACGCTCGTCTGGGTGTCGTTGAGGTCCAGGACCTTGCCGAGAAGGAGCGGCCCGAACGAGTGGACGGTGGCCCGGACCTGGGCGCCCAGCTTGCCCGAGAGCGAGAGCAGCTCGATCGGGTGGCCGTCCGGCTTGAACTCCCAGCCCAGGTCCTTCGCGCGCGTGGCGACCTTGGCGTTCGCCGCGTCGCCGGGCAGCGCGAGGCCGGTCAGGTCGCCCTTGATGTCCGCGATGAGGACCGGCACGCCGGCCGCGGAGAGCTGCCCGGCCATGAGCTGGAGCGTCTTCGTCTTGCCGGTTCCGGTGGCCCCGGCGATCAGCCCGTGGCGGTTGACCATCGAGAACGCGACCTGGACGCGGACGTCCGGCAGCGCGGCGATCCCGTCCATGGGCGAGCCCAGGATCAGCGAGGGCTCGTCGA
>CAZVPS010000310.1:0-2677 GCA_964629105.1 uncultured Anaerolineaceae bacterium | reverse complement strand
CGGGCTCCAGGCGAAGACGGCCCGGCTCGTCCGCCCGGACGGCGACGTCGACGTCGCCATCGAGCAGGTCCAGCCGGGCGACCTCCTCCGCGTCCGCCCCGGCGAGAAGATCCCGGTCGACGGCGTCGTGGCCGAGGGCTCGAGCGCCGTCGACGAGGCGATGCTCACCGGCGAGGCGATGCCGGTCACGAAGGTCCCCGGCGACGAGGTGATCGGGGCCACCCTGAACACCACCGGCAGCTTCGTGATGCGGGCCACGCGCGTGGGCCGCGACACGGCGCTCGCCCAGATCGTGGAGATGGTCCGCCGCGCCCAGGGTTCGAAGGCCCCCATCCAGCGGCTGGCCGACCAGATCAGCGGCATCTTCGTCCCGGTCGTCCTCGGGATCGCGGCAGCCACGTTCGCCCTCTGGTGGCTCCTCGGGCCCGAGCCGAAGGAGACCCTTGCCCTGGCCGCCTTCATCACCGTCGTGATCATCGCCTGCCCCTGCGCCATGGGCCTCGCCACGCCGACCGCGATCATGGTCGGGACGGGGCGCGGCGCCGAGGCCGGGATCCTCGTTCGGGGCGGCGAGGCGTTGGAGAACGCCCACCGCGTGACGGCCGTCATCCTCGACAAGACGGGGACGCTGACACGGGGGAAGCCCGCCGTCGCCGAGGTGATCCCGGCGGACGGCGTCGCCAAAGACGATCTGCTGCGGCTCGCCGCGGCGGTCGAAGCCGGCTCCGAGCACCCGATCGCCTCCGCGATCCTCCTCGCCGCGCGCGAGCGCCGGCTCGCCTTCCCCGGCGGCGACGCGTTCGTGGCGACCGCGGGCGGCGGCGCCGAGGCAACGGTCGACGGGCGGGTCGTCCTGGTCGGCAGTGCCCGCTTCCTTGCTGAGCGGGCGTCGACCTCGGCGAGCTGGCCGCGGCGGGCGAGGCCCAGGCCGCGGTCGGGTGGACCCCGGTCTTCGTGGCCGCCGACGGTGCGCCCGTGGGCCTCATCGCGATCGCCGACCCCGTCAAGCCCGAGTCGGCCGAGGCCGTCCGGGCGCTCGAGGCCGCCGGCATCGAGGCGTGGCTGGTCACCGGGGATCACCGCGCCACGGCCCTCGCGGTCGCGGCGCAGGTCGGGATCCCGCCCGAGCGCGTCCGCGCCCAGGTGCTCCCCGGGGACAAGGCCGGGGTCGTCGACGAGCTGCGCGCCCGCGGCAAGGTCGTGGCGATGGTCGGCGACGGGATCAACGACGCCCCGGCCCTCGCGGCCGCCGACCTCGGGGTTGCCATCGGCACCGGCGCCGACGTGGCGATCGAGGCGTCGGACATCACGCTTGTCGGCGGCGACCCGCGCGGCGTGGTCGCGGCGATCGCCCTCTCGCGGCGCACGATGGCGGTGATCCGCCAGAACCTCTTCTGGGCCTTCGCCTACAACGTCGCCCTCATCCCGATCGCGATGGGCGTCCTCTTCCCGTTCTTCGGGATCACCCTCAACCCGGCCATGGCCGCCGGCGCCATGGCTCTCTCGTCGGTGAGCGTCATCTCCAACTCGCTCCGCCTCCGCGGCTACGACCCGCGGCCGGCCGCCGTCCTGGTGGCGGCCCAGCACCGGACCTGGACGCGGGTGAAGGACGCGGCCTACCTCGCGGTGATCGCGGGGCTCGCGGTCGGCGTGGCGGCGGCCGTCATCGGCGCCAACCGCTGGCTGGACGGCGCCGCGGTCCCCGTGGAGCTGCGGGCGTCTTCCCTGGACGGCCCCGCTCCGGTCTACCAGGTGGCCGCCGGCGAGCAGGTGCGGGTTACCTTCACGAACGACGCGGAGGCGCTCCTCGTCTGCACCCTGCCGGGCGCCCCGAAGCTGGAGCTGAACCCGCGCCCGGGCCAGGAGCAGGCCGCGCGGTTCTCCCTGGGGGAGGCGGGTCGGTACACGCTCTCCTGCGCGGCGCTGGAGCAGACCGCCGCCGCGGGCGACGCGATGGGCGCCGGCGCCCCGATGGGCGGCAGCGCCCCGATGCCGGCAGCCGTGTTCGAGGTTCGGTAGCGGCGTCAGCGCGGCGCGCGCAGCTGGTTCAGGCGGCCCTCCGACCAGGTGGCGGAGGCGGCGGCGATGTCCTCGTCGTCGCGCCAGAGGGTCGACCAGATCGGGACGTCGTTGGTGGTCCAGTCGACGCGCGCGTCGCCGTGGCGTGCGGGCGCCATCGCCCCCGGATCCGCACGCTGCCCGACGCAGCCGGCCAGTCCGTAGACGGAGAGGCAATGATTCGTGCGCTCGACAGGCCGTCCGCGCCGGATCCCGGGCCGCCGGCCGGTCCGCCCTTTCCGCACCTCGCCGGGCGGGCGGTCGACGAGCGTGGCACGGGCGCGGCCCGTCGCGCGCGCCGACACGCGCGTCGTGCGAACCGGCGCGGACGTCGTGCGAATCGGCGCGGACCTCATCGACGGACCCCGACCGCACGAATCATCGACGCAGAGTCAACGATCCAGTTGGCGGCGTGTCCTCGGCCAGCGCCGGGCCGAGGACGACTGCCTACCGCTCGCGCACGCGCCACTCTTGGGCGCCGCCGGGGCCGTCGACGACCTCCACTCCGAGCGCGGCGAGGGCCGCCCGCAGCGCGTCGGCGCGTGCCCAGTCCTTCGCGGCGCGGTCGTCGGCGCGCTCGCGGAGCATCTCGGCGGCGCCGGCCGGCAACGCGTCGACG
>CAZVPS010000309.1:0-2678 GCA_964629105.1 uncultured Anaerolineaceae bacterium | reverse complement strand
CCGTGATGGAGGCATAGGCGAGGAGGCCCAGGAGCGGCCGCATCCGCTTCCCCGATGAGCCGGAGCCGTCGAGGCCCATGTGGTAGCGGACCATCTCGTACATCCCGCGGGTCGTCGGGTCGCGGTCGACCGCGAGGCGGAGGATCTCCGCCTCGACGTCGGCGATCAGGGCGGGGAGGTCGAGGTCCAGGGGGGTGGACACGGAGACGATGATAGCCCCCCCGGCGTTCGGGCGGTCACGTGCCGGGCCGCGACCGCCCGGTCTGCCGGGCCGCGACCGGCCGCGCCCGCCGCGCGTCGACGGGAGCGCCCTCCGGAGCGCAGATCTGCGGGCTGGGCGCCGTCCGATGAGCGCCACCGCGGGGTGGCGACCCGCCAGGCGCCCCCGACTCATGACTCGTAGGCCCCGGCGGCGTCCCGGCGGCGACCGCTCCGGTTTGCCGTGCGTCCCTCGCTGCCGCGACCGACCGCGGCACGGGCGGATTCGGACCCCGGGCGGTCGACGTTCCGTCTTTCGCGGGCGCGCTGGCCGGCGTGTTGTTGCCTTGGCGGCCTTGTCGATCATGGAACGGCGGAAGGTACTCGATCCGTCCGCCTGGGGGCCGCCCACGGGCCGGCCATCCGGCGCCCGCCCGGTCTCGCGCGAGAGGCCCGCCACGGCTCCAGCGCGCGGATGGTACGGTCCGGACGTGCCCGACCGACGCCTCTACGTGACGGACGCCATCGTCCTCTCCCGCTTCGACTATGGCGAGGCGGACCGGATCCTCACGCTCCTCACCCCGGGGCTGGGCAAGATCAAGGCGATCGCGAAGGGGATCCGCCGGCCCACGAGCCGGATCGGGGGGTCGCTGGAACCCCTCGCCGAGCTGCGCCTCCAGCTCGCGAAGGGACGCACCTTCGACGTCGTCACCCAGGTCACGATGCAGCACGCCTGGCTGGGCCTCCACGACCGGCTGGAGGTGACCGCGACCGCCTGGTACTGCGGGGAGCTGCTGGACCGCTCGCTGGAGGAGCGCCACCCGGCCGAGCCGCTCTACCTGCTTCTCCGCCGGGCGTACGAGCTGCTCGACGCGGCGATGGCGCCGGCCCGGGTCGCCCGCTGGTTCGAGATGCGCCTCTGCGACGAGATGGGCGTGCGACCGGAGGTCGACCGCTGCGTGGAGTGTGACCGGCTGCTCGAGGCGGGCGACGAGGTCCGCTGGATCCCGCGCCTCGGCGGTGTCCTCTGCGGGCGCCATGCCGGGCCGTCGATGGCGGCAGCAGGGCTCTCCACGGACGCGCTCAGGGTGCTGAAGGCATACCAGCGGATGGACGTGGAGGCGCTGGCCGGGCTTCGGCTCCCGGGGGCCGTGGAGGCGGAGGTGGAGCGCGTGATGGGCGAGTTCGTGCGCCATGTGATGGAGCGCGACACGCGGTCGCGCCGGTTCCTCGAGGAGGTCAAGGCGGGCTACGACGGCGGGCCGCGAAGACCGACGCCCTCCTCCGACCCACGGACCGACCCACCCCCGTCAGAGCCCGATCGAGGTTCCCGATGATCGACCCCACGACGAAGGCCGGCGCGCGCGCCGCCGAGCGCCTCGAGCGCGAGCCGATCCTCTGGCTGACCACCGTGACCTCCGCGGGCCAGCCCCAGACCTCGCCGGTCTGGTTCCTGTGGATCGACGGCGAGATCCTGCTCTTCAGCCGCGCGGACACGCCGCGGCTCTCCAACGTCCGGGCCAACCAGCGGGTCGCGGCGAACCTCGACGGCGACGGCGAGGGCGGGGACGTCGTCTCCATCGAGGGCGAGGCCCGCGTCGCGCGCGAGCGGGCGGTGCTGGCCGACGTCCCGCCCGCCTACGTCGAGAAGTACGCGGCGAAGCTGGCCGCCTCCAGCTGGACGATGGAGAGCATGCTCGTCGATTACCCGGTCGAGATCCGAATCCGGCCCACCCGCGTTCGCGCCTGGTAGGGGGCCTGCCGCGGCGCAACGCGTCGGCGCCGTCCGACCCGGCCCGTCGCTCCGCCGGCCTATCCTGCTACGATCCGCCGCGAACCCCTCCCGCCCGGGCCTGCCACGCTCGGGCCAACCGTGGAGCTGCATCCCGTGACCGATCCCCAGCCCGATCCGAACGCTGTCGCGCCCGCAGTCGCGAACCTCGACGTCATCGTCAGCCTGGCGAAGCGACGCGGCTTCGTCTTCCCCTCGTCGGAGATCTACGGCGGCATCAACGCCGTCTGGGACTACGGGCCGCTCGGGGTCGAGCTGAAGAACAACGTCAAGCGCGCCTGGTGGCGGGCCATGGTCCAGGAGCGGGACGACATCGTCGGGCTCGACTCCGGGATCCTGATGCATCCCCAGATCTGGGTGACGTCGGGGCACGTCGCGGAGTTCAACGACCCGATGATCGAATGCGCGACCTGCAAGCGCCGCTACCGGGTCGACGAATTCTCCGGGGCCGAGGACCTGGGCCCGAAGGAGCTCCTGGACCCGGGGATCGTGGCCCGCTTGGGGCTGGCCTGCCCGAACGACGGCGGGCCGCTCGGCGCGCCGCGCCGCTTCAATCTCATGCTCAAGACGTTCCTCGGCCCCGTCGAGGACGAGGCGGCCGTCGTTTACCTGCGCCCCGAGACGGCCCAGGGGATCTACGTGAACTACCGGAACGTGCGCGACACGGCCCGCAAGAAGATCCCCTTCG
>CAZVPS010000308.1:0-2703 GCA_964629105.1 uncultured Anaerolineaceae bacterium | reverse complement strand
CGCCGCCTCCCGCCGCAGCAGGGGGCTGGCCGCCGCCTCGCCGTGGGTCACCGCGGCCCGGGCTGCCGCGGCCCGGGCGCGTGCCTCGTCGAGGTTAGGCGCCACGGCCTGCCAGGAAGCGTCGGCGTACTCCTCGAGGTGCGTCATCGTGACCTCGACCGTCGGGAAGCGGGCCTCGACGGCGTCGATCGCCGCCGGGAGCGCCGCCAGGACGCCGGGCGCCTCGCGCTCGAACGCCCGGAGCGCTTCGAAGCGGTCGGTCTCGGCGTCGAGGCGCTCCTGGGCCTTGCGGCTGCGGCCGATCAGGTAGCCGAGCATCCGCCGGCGGGTGGGTTGGTCTTCGGGCGTCGCGTCGTCGAGCTGCTGGCGGACCGTGAACGCGGCCCGCAGGTCCCCTTTCGCCGCGGTGATCGCCTCGCGGAAGGGGGCCGCCTCGGCTGCGCCGAACTGGGCCTCGGCGAACCCGAGCTCCTGCTCGCTGTCCCGGACGGCGTCGTCCGTGGCGAGAAGGAGGCGGTTCGCCTCGGCGTTCAGGTCGTCGTCGCTCATCGCGGCCAGGGGATCGACGGGGGAGCCGCCGCCTCCGGGTTGCGGTGCCCCTTCGCCGTAGCGGCGCCGGACGAGGAAGAACCAGCCGGCGAGCCCGACGATCGCCACGATGAAGATGATCATGATCCCGGTTCCGAAGCCGGCCCCTCCGCCGCCCCCGTCGCCGGGCTGCGGGGTGGGGACGGGCCCCACGGTGGCCCCCGGCTTCTCGGTGGGTCCCGGGCCGGAGAGGGCGTCGCCGAGGGATTGCGCGAACCGCACGATCGCGCCAGCGTTGTCGCCGTCGCGGAGGCCCGGCTCCATCTCGTCGGAAAGGAGCCGCTCCAGCTCCGCATCGGAGAGGGCGAAGCCGTCAGGGCGCGAGTAGCCGTAGGCGCGGTCGTCCATGGCCAGCACGAGCAGGAGGTCGGTCCCGCCGAGCGAGCTGCGGTCGGCCGTCTCGGTCGCGAACTCCGGGGCGGCGAGATCGCCCGTCGTGTCGGTGAACCAGACCCAGAGCTGGACGCCGGACTCGTCGAGGAGTGTCGTGAGGGCGGCGGTCACCTCGCGCTCATCCGAAGCGGAGAGGGCGCCGACGTCATCGGTCAGCTGGCCCCGGAGGTTGACCGGATCGGCGGCCGCCCCGCGGTCCGGCGCGGCGAGGCGGGCCGGCAGGAGGGCGAGAGCGAGGACGGCGAGGGTCGCCGCGAGCAGGCGCACTCGGCGGGCTCCGTGGCTCCGGGGCGCGATCATGCGGCTCTCCCTTGCCGATCGTGGCGGCTGCCTGGACGCTGCGCCCATTCTCGCGCGATCGGCCGAGGGCCGCGTGGCGCGCGAGCGCTACCATGGTCGCACCATCTGCGCCCCGCCCGGTGCGCCAACCCCAACGTCGGAGAAACCGCCCCATGGCCGTCGGCTCGTCCAACTCGTTCGACCTCGTCGTCCTCGGCGCCGGCACCGGCGGCTACGCGGCCGCCTTCCGCGGTGCGCAGCTGGGCCTCAAGGTCGCCCTCGTGGACGAGGACAAGATCGGCGGGACCTGCCTCCACCGCGGCTGCATTCCCACGAAGGCGCTCCTGGAGTCGGCCGACTTCTATCACCGGGTCACCGCAAAGAGCCGCGAGCTGGGCGTCCTGGTGGCGGGCGAGGTGGCCCTCGACTACGCGGCCGTGGCTGCCCGGCGCGACCAGGTGGTCCGCCGGATGTGGACCGGCCTCAAGAGCCTGGTGGGGAAGAACGGGGTCGAGTGGATCGCCGGGCACGGCCGCCTCGACGGCGCCGGCAAGGTGCGGGTGGCCCTCCACGGCGAGGACGGAACCCCCGGCACCGGCGGCGAGCGCGTGCTGGAGGCCACGGACGTCATCCTGGCCACGGGGAGCCGCGTCAAGAGCCTGCCGGGGCTCACCCCGGACGGGGTCCGCGTCCTCACCTCCGACGACGTGCTGAAGATGGCGGACCTCCCCGCGAGCATCGTCATCGTCGGCGCGGGCGCGGTGGGCTCCGAGTTTGCCTCCATGTTCCACGACTTCGGGGTGAAGGTGACGCTCCTCGAGTATCTCCCGGCGATCGTGCCCCTCGAGGATCGCGACGTGAGCAGGGAGCTCGAGAAGAGCTTCCGGCGCCGCGGCATCGAGGTGCTGACGAATGCCCGCTTCGACCCCGCGTCGCTGCGCGTCGGCGAGGACGGGATCCGGCTCATGGTCGGCCCCGACGGCGGGGAGGCGAAGGAGGTCACCGCCGACTGCATCCTGGTCGCCGCCGGCCGGGCCGCCAACGTGGAGGGGATCGGCCTCGAGACGACCCGCATCACGGTGGAGCGGGGAATCATCCCGGTCGACGCCCACATGCGGACCGCGGAGCCGCACGTCTGGGCGATCGGCGACATCGTCGGGGGCCTCTGGCTCGCCCACACCGCGGCCCACGAGGGGCTGACCGCGGTTCACACGATCGCCGGCGACCCGGACGTCCACGCCATGGACTACGACGCCCAGCCGCGGGCGACCTACTGCCGCCCCGAGATCGCCTCGGTCGGCCTGACCGAGCAGGAGTGCGAGCAGCGCGGCCTGCCCGTGAAGGTCGGCAAGGTGCCCTTCCAGGCGATTGCCAAGGCGATCATCGGCGGCGACTACGAGGGCTTCGCCAAGGTGATCGCCCACGCCGAGACGGGCGCGACGC
>CAZVPS010000307.1:0-2710 GCA_964629105.1 uncultured Anaerolineaceae bacterium | reverse complement strand
CATTGCAGGGATCATCAACCTGCGCGGGCGGGTGACGCCGCTGGTCAGTCTGCGCCCGTCCGACGCCGCCTCGCCGCCCTCGTCGCCGCAGGCCTGGTCGTCGCGGCCGCCAGCGTGGCCCTCGCCGGCAGCAACGTCGTCCTGGCGCGCCTCGCCGACGCGGCCGCCGAGACGGGCAACACGTTCGCGACCGGCTCGTGGGCCACGGCCACGACGTGGTGCCTCCACAACAACCCGACGCCGCCCACCGGGAACACCACGGCCCAGTTCAACCTGGCCCTCAATGCGACGGCCCCGACCGCGACCACCCTCTACAACTACGACACCGGCTGCGAGAGCCGGGCCGGCCGGTCGATCAACCGCTACACCGGCCTGGTGACCGAGACGGGCGCCTGCCGCTACGCCACCTGGCGCTCCGCGGCGCTCTCCTCCGCGCGAACCCTCAACGGGACGGCGACGCTGACGGTCTGGGCTCGCAAGACGTCGACCCTCGGCACGAACCCCACCCTGCGCGCGTTCCTGCGCGTCTTCGACCCGGCCACCTCGACGTACATGGAGCTCGGCTCGGCAGACGTCACGGTGACCACCGAGTCGACCTCACCGTGGGCCGCCTACACCCCGACCGGGTCACTGGCGAGCGTGACGGTCCCCGTCGGCCGGCAGATCGAGATCAAGCTCGTGGCGACCGGCGGCACCCGCAATGTCGAGATCGCGTACGACACGACGGCGTACCCGAGCTCGCTGACGCTGCCCTGACGGGTCGCGAGCCCGCGCAGCGAGGTCAGCGGAACCAGGCCGCCGAGAGGCGCAGCGTGAGGCCGGGGCGGGCGACGGAGGAGGACGCCCGGATCGTGTAGCGCCCGGTGCGCAGCGACGAGATCGAGATGGCGGCGGAGCCGGTGCCCCGCGCCTCGGCCACCACCCGTCCGGTCGAGCTGACGAGGCGGACGAGCATCCGCGAGGACGAGGGACCCCAGAAGCGGGCGACGAAGGGGCTCGTCTTCGCCAGTGTCACCTCGCGGGTGATGGAGCGCGCGGTCGTGGTCATGAGCCGCGACGACCGGACGGTGACCGTGCCCCGCCGGTTGGCGACCAGGACGCGCGCGCTCGCCGACCCGACGTTGAGCCCCGTGTCGGTGGCGTAGGCCTGCCAGCGGTGGAGGCCGTCGGTGCTCCCGGCGGTGTTCCAGCGGACGTCGACGGTGCCGGTCCGGCGGACGAGGCGATACGCCCCGTCGCGGTAGACGCGCGTCGCGACAATCGGCGAGACGTCGCTTGCCCGCACGGTCATGGTGAGCGTGCCCCGGACCATCGTGCCGTCGAGGATCCCGGAGATGCGAACCGCCGGCGCGGCGCCGTCGGAGGGCGGAGCGGGGATCGAGGCCACGGCTGCGCCAGCGTTCACCAGCCCGGCCCCGGTCTCCGGGTCGGGGCCGGCAGGGCCAAGGTCCGACGCCGTGCCGAGGAGGGCCGCCTCGACCCGGTCGGCGGTCAGCGACGGATCCCGCGAGAGGACGAGGGCAGCCGCGGCCGACACGAACGGCGCGGCCATCGAGGTCCCGCTGAGGCTGCGGTAGGCGTCCCGACCCCACGACGGGGCCGTCGAGAGGATGGTCGAGCCGGGCGCGGCGAGGTCCACCTGGGCGCCGGCGTTGCTGTACGACGCGTGGGTGTAGCGCGCCGGCGCCCCGGGCGGGCCCGCGCCGCCGTCGGCGTCGGTGACGGCGGCCACCGTGAGGCTGGGACCGTACGCCCCGGGCTGGCTGACGCCCGGGTCGGCGCCGACCTCGTCGTGGTTGCCGGCCGCGGCCACGACCACCACGCCCCGTGAACGGGCATCGTCGATCGCGGCGTTGATCGCCGGGCTCTCCTCGTCGCCGCCAAGGCTGAGGTTCACGACGCGGGCGCCGTGGGCCACCGCCCACGCGATCCCCTCCGCCACGGCCGGCTCCCAGATGCTGCCGTCGTCGCCCATCACCTTGACCGGCATGACGACGACCGCCGGAGCCACGCCGCTGACACCGACGCCGTTTCCCGAGACAGCCGCGATGATGCCGGCGACGTGGGTCCCGTGGCCGTTCTCGTCGCTGGGATCGCTGTCGCCTGCCCCCACGTCGGTGCCCGGGACGAGGCGCCCGGCGAGGTCCGGGTGGCCCAGGTCGACGCCGGTGTCGAGGACGGCGACCACGATCTCCGGGCGGCCGCGCGTGTAGGCCCAGGCGGCGCGCGCCCCGATCGCCTCCGGGCCCCACTGCGCCTCCCACAGGGGGTCGTTCGGGGCGGTGGCCGGCGTCGGCTCGGGCGTGGGCGTCGGCTCGGGCGTGGGGGTGGGCGTCGGTGTGGGGGTGGGCTCCGGCGTGGGGGTGGGCTCCGGGGTCGGGATGGGGTCCGGTGTCGGGTCCGCGAGGATGACCAGGCGGATCGGGGGCCTGGCTGCCGTCACCCCCGCGGTCCTGCGCATCTCGGCGCCGAGGCGCGCCAGGCGCGACCGCTCGCGACCGTCCGCCCGTGCGGCTGCCGTGGTCGCCAGGCCCAGGGAGCCGTCAATGCCGCCGGGATCGCCGCCGACCGCAACGTACTGGGCCGTGCGGAGGGTCGGGTTCCAGGCCACCCGGACGAGCCCGCGCGCGGCGGCGGCCGCGTCGACGGCGGCGAGGTCCGCGCCCGGCCGCAGCGTCACGAGGAGGCTGGACGGCAGGCTGCGGAGCGG
>CAZVPS010000306.1:0-2712 GCA_964629105.1 uncultured Anaerolineaceae bacterium | reverse complement strand
TGGCTCCACGTCTCCAGCCGGTCGTAGACGGCGCGGACCGCCGCCGGCTCGGCGAACGCGCCTTCCAGCTTGTGGGTCTCGTGGATGCGGACGGCGCGGCCGGCGGCCTCGGCGAGGTAGACCACGCCAAGATGAACCCGCCCGACCTCGGTCTCGTCGTCGTTCAGGAGCCCCACGAAGCGAAATTCGGGGACGAAGTCGGCCGCGACCTCCTCGGCCCATTCACGGGCGAGACCGCCGGCGAGATCCACGTCGCCGGGGTTGAGGTGGCCGCCGATCCCGATCGAGAACTTGTCGTGGAGGCGCTCGTCGCCGCCGGCCCGGGTGCGCCGCATGAGGAAGAAATGACCGTGATCGCGGAGCACGAGGTACGGGATCACCTGCTTGAACCGCGGGTCGCGTTCCATCGCGGCGCGCGGCTCGAAGCGGCCCTCGGCGGCGATGACGGCCAGCAAGGGCGCCGCCCCTGACTCCAGGATTCCGCGCCAGCCGTGCGCGTCCATGATCCGGTCGCGCGGGACGACGAGTACCCGCTCGTCGGTCACCCGTGGCTTCCCAGGCGATCGCGGGCCGCCGTGAGGCGCTCCCGGAGCATCGCCTCGTCAGGAAGGCCGTCGGCCGACCGCTGCTCGAGGAGTGCGAGCCACTCGTCCAGCCGGTCGCGAACGTCGCGGAGGCGCGCGGCGAGGGGACCCGCATTCGTGCGGGCGATCCCCGCCCCCATGGCCGCGTCGCCGCGCGCGAGGCGCGTCGCGCTGACCCACCCGCTCGCCGCGAGCGCCGCCGCTGCCGGCCAGCCCGGCGGAACGGGGTCTCCGGGCCCCCCCGCCACCGCCTCGACGAGGGCCGCTGCGAGCACCAGCGGGAGATGGCTGATCGCGGCGACGGCGGCGTCGTGCTCCGCCGCCGTCATGCGCAGGGGACGGGCGCCGCAGGTGCGCGCCAGCGCCTCCACGCGCGACACGGCATCCTCGTCAGCTGCCATCGGCGGCACGACGACCCACGGGCGATTGCGGAAGAGGTCAGCATCGGCCGCCGCAAAGCCGCTCGTTTCGCGGCCCGCCATGGGATGCCCGCCGACGAAGCGCAGGCCGAGGTGCGCGGCGCGGGCGCCCAGGAGTACCTTCGTGCTCGCCACGTCGGTGACCACGGCGAGGTCGGCCAGGGCGGCCCGCTCGGTGCCGGCCAGGCGCACCATGAGGTCGAGGCAGGCGCCGGGCGGGGCCGCCAGCACCACCAGATCCGCGTCGGCGAGAGCGCCGGCGAGCGTCCTCGGCGCGGCGTCAATCACGCCGGCACCCAGGGCACGGGCCGGTCCCGAACCCGATGGACTCCAGGCGGCCGCGGTCCAACCACCGGCCTCGCGCACCGCACGGGCCACGGAGCCGCCGATCAGGCCCAGGCCGACGAACGTCAGGTGCACGGAACGGAATCTACCGCACGGACCGCAAGGCCAGTATCGGCCTACCGGCCGTTTCGGCGCGGGCCGGTTCGACGATCGGCCGTGCGTCGTTCGCCGCCCTCGGACGGCGGCCCCGGATCTCCCGGCGGGTTCTGGCGGCGCACCCGCTCGCGACGCTCGACGGCGCGGCGCTCGGGGTTCATCTGCGCTCCGCAGCGCGGACAGCGGCGCTCGTCGACGAAGAGCGACGCCAGCGGGGAGGTCGCGTAGATCTGGCGGCTGCAGTTCCAGCACGCGAGGCGGGGCATGACCCCATCCTACGCTGCCGTACCGCCTGTCGGCGCGGTCCGCGTCGGCGCGGTCGTCGTCGGCGCAGTCCTCAGCCGACCGAGGGAAGCCCCTCGAGAGCCCGGGCGACCATCTCGGCCGGGTACTCGTAGTCCACCAGAGCCCCAGCCAGGTACCGCTCGTAGGCGGACAGGTCGAAGTGCCCGTGGCCGCTCAGGTTGAAGAGGATCACCCGGGCGACCCCCTCCTCCTTCGCCAGCAGGGCCTCGTCAATCGCGGCCCGGATCGCGTGGTTCGACTCCGGCGCCGGAAGGATCCCCTCGGTCCGGGCGAACTGGACGCCGGCGGCAAAGGTCGGGTTCTGGTGCACCGCGCGGGCCTCGATGAACCCGTGCTCCCGCAGGAGGCTCACGAGGGGCGCCATGCCGTGGTAGCGGAGCCCGCCGGCGTGGATCGGCTCCGGGATGAAGTCGTGGCCGAGCGTGTGCATCTTGACCATCGGGGTCAGCTTCGCGGTGTCGCCGAAGTCGTACGCGTAGACGCCGCGCGTCAGCGAGGGTGAGGCCTCGGGCTCGACCGCGATCAACCGGTAGTCGGCCTCGCCGCGCAGCTTCTGGCCCAGGAACGGGAAGGCCAGACCCGCGAAGTTCGATCCGCCGCCGGTGCACCCGATCAGGATGTCCGGCTTCTCGCCGGCCATCTCCATCTGGAGGATCGCCTCCTGCCCGATCACGGTCTGGTGGAGCAGGACGTGGTTGAGGACCGATCCAAGGGCGTACTTCGTGTCGTCGCGGGTCGCGGCGTCCTCCACCGCCTCGCTGATCGCGAGACCGAGCGAGCCCGGGTTGTCCGGCGTCTCGGCCAGGACGGCCCGGCCGTAGGCCGTGGTCGGGGAGGGGCTGGCGACGACCTCCGCGCCGTACGTCTCCATGAGCATCCGGCGGTACGGCTTCTGGTCGTAGCTCGCCCGGACCATGTAGACCTTGACCTCGAGCCCGAAGAGCGCCCCGGCGATCGCGAGG
>CAZVPS010000305.1:0-2726 GCA_964629105.1 uncultured Anaerolineaceae bacterium | reverse complement strand
CACGCTCGTCGGCTCGGCGGGCGCGAAGACGGTGTCGGGCAACGTCCTCGTCGCGCGGGCGGCGCGGGCGGGGGCCGTCAGGCACGGGCCGGTCCCCCCGCGCGACGCCAGCGCTGCCCGTCGCGAGAGTCCTCGACGAGGACGCCGGCCCCCGCGAGGTCATCCCGCAGGCGGTCCGCTGCGGCCCAGTCGCGCGAGGCGCGCGCGGCGGCCCGGGCCTCGAGCAGCGCGACGAGGTCGGCCGGCAGGGCATCGACCGGGTCGGGCAGGAGCCCGAGCACGACATCGAGATCACGGAGTGCCGCCAGCGCCACGCCGGCGTCGGCCGTCGAGAGCGCCCGCTCTGCGACGCGGCGGTTGAGGTCGCGCACCAGGTCGAAGACCGCGGCCAGCGCCGGCGAGATCGCGAGATCGTCGTCGAGGGCAGCCCCGAACGCCTCGCGCGCGCGCGCCAGCACCCCCGGCAGCGCGGGGTCGTCCGGTCCGTCGGCGGCGTACGCCTCGAGCGCCGCCGCGACCGCGTCGAGCCGTTCCACGGCGGCGGACGCCGCCGCCAGCGAGTCGTCGCTGAAGTTCAGGCCCGTCCGATAGTGGGCCGCGAGGAGCGCATACCGGAGGGCGCGCGGCGAGGTCCCCGCGGCGATGAGGTCGGCCACCCGGGCGATGTTGCCCTCCGACTTCGCCATCTTGCGGCCGCCCATCTGGAGGTGGGCGCAATGGAGCCACGTGCGCACGAACGGCTGCCCGGTCGCCGCCTCGGACTGCGCGATCTCGTCCTCGTGGTGGGGGAAGACCAGGTCGACGCCCCCCGTGTGGATGTCGAACGACTCCCCGAGGTAGCGCATCGACATCGCCGAGCATTCCAGGTGCCACCCCGGGCGCCCGGGCCCGATGGCCGTCTCCCAGCTCGGCTCCCCGTCCTTCGGGCCCTTCCACAGCACGAAGTCGCGGACGTCATCCTTTGAGTACTCGTCGGCGGCGACGCGCTCGCCGCCGCGCAGCTGGTCGGGGTCGAGGCGGGCCAGGCGGCCGTACGCGGGCCAGCTCGCGATTCGGAAGAAGACCGAGCCGTCGTCGGTCCGGTAGGCGTGGCCGGCCGCCAGGAGGCGCTCGAGGAGCGCCACCATCTCCGGGATGTGCTCGGTCGCCCGGGGCACGACGTCCGGGCGGGTCATGCGCAGCGTGCGCGCGTCCTCCAGGAAGCGGGCGATCCAGCGCTCGGCCAGCGCGTCGATCCCGATCCCCTCCGCGGCCGCGCCCCGGATGATCTTGTCATCGACGTCGGTCAGGTTCATGACCCACGTGACCCGGAGGCCGCGCCAGCGCAGGTGGCGGACCAGGAGGTCGGCGAACAGGAACGAGCGGAAGTTGCCGACGTGGGCCGGCCCGTAGACGGTCGGCCCGCAGGAGTAGACCCGGACGTGGCTGGGCTCCATCGGCTCGAGGGCCCGGAGCGACCCGCTCAGCGTGTCGAGAAGCTGGACGGTCACGAGGCGATCGGCCCCCGCCCGCGCGGTGCAACGACGGCCACGGCGCGGGCGCTGATCCCGCGCCCGGCGCCCTCGAAGCCGGTGAGGTTGCCGGTGGACGCCTTCACGTTGACCCGGTCGGTCGCGATGCCGAGCAGGCCGGCGATCGTGCCGGCCATCGCGTCGAGGCGGCCGGCGAGGCGCGGCCGGGCGCCCACCAGGATGAGGTCGATCGCCGTGGGCGTGTAGCCGGCGGCGAGCACGCGCTCCAGGCAGGCGGCCAACATCTCCGTGCTGGCGATCCCGGCCGTCGTCGCCGGACCGGCCGGGAAGAGGCGGCCGAGGTCGCCGAGACCTGCGGCGCCGAGAAGGGCGTCGCAGACCGCGTGGAGCGCGACGTCGCCGTCGGAGTGGCCGTGGAGGCGCGGGGCGCCCTCGAACACCATGCCGCCGAGGGCGAGCGGGGCGCCGGGCCCGAAGGAGTGGCCGTCGTCGCCGAACCCGACGCGCGCGGCGAACGAGGTCGGGGCGAGGTCCCCGCGCGCCACCAGCGCCGCCTCGACCCGGGCCAGGTCGTCGGGGAGGGTCACCTTGAGGTTCGTGGATTCGCCGGGGACCGCATGGACCGAGATTCTACAGGCCTCGAGCAGGGCGGCCTCGTCGGTCCACGTCGCGGCGCCGGCGGGTGGCTGCTCGGCCCAGACACGGGCCAGGACGTCGCGACGGATGCCCTGGGGCGTCTGGGCCGCCGCCAGCGGGGTCCGATCGACGGTCGCCGCGATCTTTCCGTCCACCACCCGCTTGAGGGTCTCCGCCACGGGCACGACCGGGATGGCCGCGCCGTGCTGGGCGGCGGCGGCCGCAACCCGCGCCACCAGCTCCGGGGAGACGAGCGGCCGGGCGCCGTCGTGGACCAGGACGACGTCGTCCGGTGAGCCCTCGCCGAGCGCCGCGATCCCGGCGGCGACCGAGTCCTGGCGTCGCGCTCCACCCTCGACGACCGCGACGACCCGGGTCGGAAGCCATGGGGCGGTGGAGAGCTCGCCGACGCGCGCGGCGGCGGTCACGACGACGATCCGCCGGACGATCGGCGCGGCCGCCAGAGCCGCGAGCGTCCAGGCAAGAACGGGGCGCCCTCCCACGAGAAGGCCGAGCTTCTCCACGCCACCCATCCGCGTGCTTGCGCCGGCCGCGACGACGACCGCGTCGACCCCGCTCACTCGCCGCGCGGCTGGGCGAAGATCATGCGCCCCGCGA
>CAZVPS010000304.1:0-2729 GCA_964629105.1 uncultured Anaerolineaceae bacterium | reverse complement strand
TCGCCGAGATGATCACGCTCGCCGGCGGCGACCCGATCACCACCGGCAGCCCGACCGTCTTCTCCATCCCCCTCGAGACGCTCGTCGCCGCCGACCCCCAGGTCATCGTGCTGGGCGACGCCGCCTACGGGACGACGCCCGAGATCGTCACGGCGCGCCCCGGCTGGGGCGGGATGACGGCCGTGAAGGACGGCGCCATTCGACCCGTGAACGACGTGGTCGTGACGCGCCCCGGCCCGCGCCTCGTCGAGGGACTGCGCGCGCTGGCGCTCGCGATCGACCCGGCGGCCTCCCTGCCGCCGGCCCCGTCCCCGAGTCCAGGCTCCTAGCGAACTGGCCATGGCGATCGGCGGCCGCAGCCTCGCGCTCTCCCGGGTCCGTCTCCGACGGCCCGCCGGAGCGCCGCGCCCGGCCGCCCTCGCCCTCCTCGGCCTCGCCGCCCTGGCGGTGGTCGTCGTCCTCGGCGTCGCCGCCGGGAGCGTCGCCATCGCGCCCGGCGACACGATCGGGATCCTCCTCCGCGCGCTCGGCCTCCCGGTCGAGCGGACCTGGGCTCCGGCGGCGGAGACGATCGTCCTGGAGCTGCGCCTGCCGCGCGTCCTGACCGCGCTCGTGGTCGGGGCGGGCCTGGCCGTGGCCGGGGCCACCTTCCAGGGGCTCCTGCGGAACCCGCTCGCGGACCCGTACGTGCTCGGGACCGCCGCCGGCGCCGCGCTCGGGGCGGCAATCGCGGTCCTGATCCCCATCCGCGTCGCGCTCCTGGACCTGGGTCTCCTCAACGTCCTGGCGTTCGCCGGCGGGCTGGCCGCCGTCGCCGTCGTCTACCGCCTGGGGCGCGGCGGCCCGCTCGCGCCGCTCACCGGGCTTCTCCTGACCGGCTACGCGGTCGGCTCGCTCCTGGCGGCCGGCCTCGCGATGACGATGTACCTGTCCGGCGCGAACCTCCGCCAGATCTTCGCCTTCCTCCTCGGCGGCCTCGAGGGGTCGTCCTGGTTGCGCCTGGCGATCGCCGCGCCGCTCGTGGTCGGCGGGAGCATCGCGATCCTGACCCGGGCGCGCGCCCTCAACGGGCTCCTGCTCGGCGAGGAGGCGGCCGCCCACCTGGGCGTGGACGTGCACCGCGAGCGCGGGATCCTGCTCGGCCTGGCGACGCTCGTCACCGCCGCCGCCGTGGCGGTCTCGGGCCTCATCGGCTTCGTCGGGCTGGTGGCGCCGCACCTGGTCCGCCTCGTCGTGGGGCCGAACGCGCGCCACGTGCTGCCCCTGGCGGCGCTCCTCGGCGCCGTGCTCCTGGTCGGCGCCGACCTCGTCGCCCGCATGCTCGGCGAGATCCCGGTGGGCGTGGTGACCGCCGTCATCGGGGCGCCCTTCTTCCTCGCCCTGCTCCGCTCGGCGCGCGGCGGGTACGAGCTGTGACGGGCGCGGTGGACCAGGCCCGGCCGCTCCCCGGCGGTGCCTGGCCGCTCCCCGGCGTCGTCCCGTCCATCTCCGGCGTGGCGCAGGCGGCGTTCGAGGACGTCGTGGTCGCCTATCGCGAGCGGACCGTCCTCTGCGGTGTCAGCCTCACGATCGCGCCCGGCGAGCGGGTGGCGCTCGTGGGGCCAAACGGCGCCGGCAAGTCGACCCTGCTGCGGGTCCTTGCCGGGCTCGTCGTGCCGCGCAGCGGGCGGGCCTTCCTGGGCGGCGACCCAGTCGACTCCCTCGACAGGCCGGCGATCGCGCGGCGGCTGGCCGCCGTCCCGGGCCAGGCGACTCTCCCCTTCTCGGCCCGCGTGGAGGAGGTGGTGGCGCTGGGCCGCCTGCCGCACGAGGACCCGTTCCGTGGCCCGCGTGCCGCCGATCGCGCCGCCGTGGACGCCGCCATCTCGCGCGTCGGGATCGACCGCCTCCGGGGCCGCGACGCCCGCGAGCTCTCCCTGGGCGAGCGCCAGCTCGTCCTTGTCGCCCTCGCCGTCGCGCAGGCGGCGCCGCTCCTGGTCCTCGACGAGCCGACGGCCCACCTGGACCTCCGTCACCAGGTCGCCGTCATGGAGCTGCTCGCCGACCTCAACGCCGCCGACGGCACGACCGTCCTGGCCGTCCTCCACGACCTGACCCTGGCCCGCCATTTCTTCCCGCGCCTCGTCGTGCTCGACGGCGGGCGGGTCGTGGCCGACGGGCCGCCCTCGGCCGTCCTGACCCGCGAGCGCGTCCGGTCCGTCTTCGGCGTGGACGTCGCCCTGACCGGCGGCCCGGCGAGCGTTGCCCCGGTTGTCGCGACTCCTGCGGCCGCCTGGGCGGGCGCGCGTTGACCGCGCGCACTCCGGCGGTTAGGCTGGCGAGGTGACCCCAGCCCCCATGCCCGGCGGCCCGCGAGGCGCGCGCACCGCGTCCACCCGTCGCGCCGCAACCTCCCTGGCGGTGGCCCTGGCCCTGCTCGTCGCGGCCTGCGGTGGCACGGGATCGCCCGCCCCGGCGCTCACGCCGACGCCAGCGACGGCGTCTCCGGGCGGCGAGCCCGCACCGACGGACGAACCGACCGGCGGCCCGACGGACGCGCCCTCGGGCGAGGCCACGGAGCCGCCGACGGGGCAGCCCACCGGGGAGCCCTGCGTCGAGCCGACGGAGACGCCCGCGCCCTCCGGCACCCCCGGCGGCGCGGCCGCCTGCAGCGGGAACGACGGGAACCGGGACTTCTTCGCGGCCGTTGCCCAGGCCGTGACCTGGGACGTGTATTGCGCCGTGCTGCC
>CAZVPS010000303.1:0-2747 GCA_964629105.1 uncultured Anaerolineaceae bacterium | reverse complement strand
GCCCAGGCCGGCCGACCAGCAGTCGGGCACGGGGGTCGCGTCGGCCGGCGGAACGTAGCCCGGGTCCCGCCAGCCCGTCTTCTGGGTCGTCTCGCCCGTCGCCGCGTCCGTCGCCGAATAGGTGAGCGTCGTCGGGGCCCGCAGGAAGGCGATGAGCTCCTCCACCTCCCGGTAGTTGAGCGGGCCCTTCGGCTCCAGCCAGGCGAGCATGAGGGAGCTCGGGTTGCCGCAGACGTAGCGGCCGCCTACTTCCAGGACCGCCTGGAGGTAGGCCGGCTTCAGGTGCGTCAGGAGCTTGGCCTGGTCGTTGAGGATCGGCCCGATCCCGCCCTGGCCGACGTCGCCGTGGCAGCGCGCGCAGTTGGCCGCGAAGAGCTTCGCGCCGCGCTGGACGTCGGTCACCTGCTGCGCGGCGACCTCCTTCGTGAGGCGGCTGGAGCCTTCGATCCCGGGCACCCCGAGCTCGTAGAAGTAGTAGCCGATGATGAAGATCGCAACGAGCGTCACCGCCAGGAAGGCCACCCAGCGGGAGCTGCCGCTCTGGCGGACGATCTTCGCGGCGCGCTCCGGCGTGAGCCCGAAGGAGTGCGCCTGCTGGGGCGCGCTGAATCGCTCGGCCGGAACGACCTCGGCCGGCTCCCGGCGAGCCGGAGGGCGCTGCACGGGGCCCTGGCCGGGCTGATCGGTCATCGGGGTCCTCGCGTGGCGGAGGCGGCGGCCGGCATCAGATGCACCCGGTCGGGCTCTTGGTCGGCTCGAGGCCGGGCTGGCCGAGCGCGATCGGGAGCGGGCCGAGGGTGATCTTGCTCGTGTCGAGGACGAGGGTCCCGTCGGCCTCCACGATCACCGCGAAGCGGTCCATGCCGCGCGGGGCCGGCCCGAGCTCCTTCACCTTCGTGCCCAGGCGGTCGTAGCGGGAGCCGTGACAGGCGCACTCCAGCCAGAACGACTTGACGCACGGGTTCGGCTTGCAGCCGAGATGCGGGCAGCGCTGGTAGAGCGCCCGTACGTTGAGGGCGGTGCCGTCGCCCGTCCGATCCTCGCCCGGGACGAACTCCTGGCGGGAGGGGTCGACCAGCATGATGAAGGCCCGGGCCTCCTGGTAGTACGCCGGGAAGCCGTCGGCGATCGGGAGGGCGGCGTTCGCGTTCCGGATGTCCGCGAACTTGCCGATCGGCACCCGGCCGCCGAAGCCGCCGGAGAGGTTCGGCCAGAGGAAGCTCAGGCTGCCCGCCGTGACCTCCAGCAGCCACAGGCCGACCCCGGCGCCCAGCGAGGTCCGCAGGAGCTGGCGGCGCGAGAGGCCCTTCGGGGCCTCGTTGCGCAGCGACTTCAGGGCCTCCTTCGTGAGGGCCCCGGGCTTGCCCGCGGGTTCGACGTGGTAGTTGCTCATGGGGTCCGGTCCCGTCCGTTCGCTGCGCCGGTCACAGGGTGAAGAAGAACCCGTCCACCCAGGGGAGGGTGAACGAATAGCCGGGCCCCCGGAAGAAGATCCCGAGGAAGGTCACGAGCAGGCCGAGGGCGCAGAAGAGCGTGAAGAGCATGACCGTGGTCTTGCGGTCCGAGGGACGGACAGCGGCCAGGTTGCCGCGGTCCACGAACGGAATGAGGGCCGCGCCGACGAGGACGAAGGCCGGCACGAGGGCGCCGGCGACGGACGGGTGGAAGTAGGCCAGCAGCTCCTGCAGGCCCAGGAAGTACCACGGCGCCTTGGCGATCTCGGGCGTGACGTTCGGGTTCGCCAGCTCCTCGAGGGGGGCGTTCACGATGAGCCCCATCATGAGCAGGAACACGCTCATCGCAGCCGCGGCGAGGAACTCGATCGCCAGGAGGTGCGGCCAGGTCATGACCGTGTCGTCGGGCTCCTTCTGGACCCGGACGACGGCGTCCTGCTTGACGAGCGCGAGGAGCCGGTAGGGGCGGGCCGACATCGGGACGCGCTGCTTGTCGATCTCCGTTCGCCGCGTGGGGTCGACGGGCAGGACGACGCGGCGCTCGGGCGTGGTCTTCTGGTCGGTCATGCTCGGCGTCCTGCGGTCCCGCGGCTCATAGCGGCCCCGAGATCCCGCCATCTTTTCGAATCCGCCAGAAGTGGACGGCCAGGAAGATCGCGGCCACGAGCGGGAAGACCATGATGTGGAGCACGTAGAAGCGCAGGAGCGTGTTGCCGCTCACCTCCAGGCCGGCCAGCAGGAGAAGCTTGCTCGGCGTGTTGAAGAGCGGGGCGTAGCCGGCCATGTTCGAGCCGATGGTGATGGCCCAGTAGGCGATCTGGTCCCACGGGAGCAGGTAGCCGGTGAAGCTGAGCATCAGGGTCAGGAAGAGCAGGACCACGCCCACGACCCAGTTGAACTCCCGGGGCGGCTTGTAGGCCCCGTGATAGAAGACCCGCATCATGTGCAGGAAGACGAAGAAGACCATCAGGTGGGCGGCCCACCGGTGGATGTTCCGCGTCAGGAGCCCGAAGGGGACCTCCGACTGGATCCGCAGGATGTCCGAGTACGCCTGGCTCGCCGTTGGGGCGTAGAAGAACATCAGGTAGACGCCGGTCACCGTCAGGACGAGGAACAGGAAGAACGAGAGCCCGCCCAGGCAGAACGTGTAGGCGAACTTCACCGCGTGCTGCCGCACCCGCACCGGGTGCAGGTGCAGGAAGACGTTGTTCATCACCGCGTACGCCCGTGACCGCTCGTCGTTGGGGTACGGGTTCCGGAAGATGGACCGGAAGACGGGACTCCGCCGGATCG
>CAZVPS010000302.1:0-2755 GCA_964629105.1 uncultured Anaerolineaceae bacterium | reverse complement strand
GCTCGACGCGGTACGGCTGGGCGACGAACGTCTGGATGACGAAGAAGATGATGAGCGTGAGGACGAGCGTCTCGACGATCTCGAAGAGGCACCCGAGGGGGCGTCGTGTCACAAGTCCGGCAGTATAGGGGTACGGCGTCGCTTGCCGCCCCGCACGCTCGGGCCGGGTGCGCGCCTGCGCAGGGCTGCATAAACGGCGAGATATGCGCGGTTTGACCCGGTCAGCGGGCAGTTGATACACTCGCCCACGGCCTGAGCCGCCCCGTCGACCCGCTCCGAAGAAGGGCCGGCGGTCCCCAGGCGCACCAACGATCCCTCGTCCCCGGCGCGACGGTCGTGCCTGCGCGGACGGCCGTGCTTGACAGGGAGGTCGCAGAACCAGCCCATGAGCTCTGATCTGCTCCAGCTCATCGTCCTGCCGGCGGGGCTGTTGGCCGTCGCCTTCGCGATCTACCTCGCGCGCGATGTTCTCCGGCGCGACAAGGGCCCGCAGGCCATGCAGGACGTCGCCGACATGATCCGCGAGGGTGCCGACGCGTTCGTGCGGCGCCAGTACACGACGATCGGCCTCCTCGCCCTCGCCGGCGCCGTGATCATCGGCCTCGTCATCGGCCTCGTCGAGACGAAGGACGTGGCCGACGTCCCCGCGCTGGCCGGGCCGCCGATCGGGATCATGACGGCGATCGCGTTCTTCGTCGGCGCCGGCTGCTCGATGCTCTCGGGCATCATCGGGATGTGGATCAGCGTCCGCTCCAACGTCCGCACAGCCGCCGCCGCCCGGCGCAGCCTCGTCGAGGCGGTCCAGGTGGCGATGCGCGGCGGGGCGGTCTCCGGCTTCCTCGTCGTCGCCCTGTCGCTCCTCGGCGTGTGGGGCATCTTCACGGCCTACGGGGCGCTCGGCGGCGACGTCACGGTCGCCGACGCGCCGTTCCTCATCGTCGGCTTCGGCTTCGGCGCCTCGTTCGTCGCCCTCTTCGCCCAGCTGGGCGGCGGCATCTACACGAAGGCCGCGGACGTCGGCGCCGACCTCGTGGGCAAGGTCGAGGCAGGCATCCCCGAGGACGATCCTCGGAACGCGGGCGTCATCGCGGACCTCGTCGGCGACAACGTCGGCGACTGCGCCGGCCGCGGTGCCGACCTCTTCGAGTCCACGGCCGCCGAGAACATCGGCGCCATGATCCTGGGCGTCGCGGCCTACGCGATCGCCCTGGCGAGCGGCTGGCCGAACCCCGAGGGCTGGATCTTCTTCCCCCTCGTGGTCCGCGCCTTCGGGCTTCTCGCCACGATCATTGCCGTCGCGTTCTTCATCCGCGGCCGCGAGGACGAGAACCCGATGAACATCCTCAGCCGCGGCTACTGGGTGACCACGATCCTCTCGATCGTGGGGCTCGCCATCGCGACCAACGTGATGATGAACACCGGCGAGGCCACGGGAGTGAACGGCATCCCCGCGTGGATCTACTTCTTCGGGGCCGGCCTCGTCGGCCTTGCGACCTCGGTCGTGTTCGTCTACATCACCCAGTACTACACCGCGGGCACCTTCCGCCCGGTACGCGAGATCGCCGAGGCCAGCAAGACCGGTCCGGCGACGAACATCATTTCGGGCACCGCGGTCGGTTACGAGACGACCTTCGTGACCGCGATCACGATCGGCATCGCGATCCTCGCCTCCCACTGGCTCGGCGAGCAGGCCAACCTCGTCAACGCCGACGGCCGCAACGTGGGCGGGATCTTCGGGACCGCGGTAGCCACGATGGGCATGCTCATGACGACGGCCTACATCCTCGCCATGGACACCTTCGGCCCGATCACCGACAACGCCGGCGGCATCGCCGAGTTCAGCCGGGCCGAGGCGCACGCCCGCGAGATCACGGACCGCCTCGACGCCGTGGGCAACACGACGAAGGCGCTCACGAAGGGCTACGCGATCGCGTCGGCCGCGCTCGCCGCCTTCCTCCTCTTCAGCGCCTACATCGACAAGGTCAACCTCATCCAGCGCAACCGCGGAGGCGAGATCCTCGAGGCGGTCAACCTCGCGGACGTCGGCGTGTTCGTGGCCGCTCTCATCGGCGCGATGCTCGCGTTCTTCTTCAGCAGCCTCGCCATCCGCGCGGTCGGCAAGACGGCCCAAGCGATCATCGTCGAGGTGCGCCGCCAGTTCCGCGAGATGCCCGGGATCATGGACTACTCCCAGCGGCCGGACTACGCTCGGGTCGTCGACATCACGACGCGCGCGGCGCTCCGCGAGATGGTCGCCCCGGGCCTCGTCGCCGTCGCCACGCCGATCGTCGTCGGCCTCCTCCTCGGCTACGAGGCCGTGGCGGGCCTCCTGATGGTCGGCACGATCGCTGGCGTCCTCCTCGCCACCGTCCTCAACAACGGCGGCGGTGCCTGGGACAACGCCAAGAAGTACATCGAAGCCGGGCACCTCAAGGATGCCGAGGGCAACGTCCTGGGCAAGAAGACCTATGCCCACGCGGCGGCGGTCGTGGGCGACACGGTCGGCGATCCGTTCAAGGACACCGCCGGCCCGTCGCTCCACGTCCTCGTCAAGCTGCTGGCGACGATCACCCTGGTCCTCGCCCCGCTCTTCATCCGCTAGGCAGACCGGGAACGGCGGGGCCCCGCCCCCCCGCCCCCGCCCCCCGCCCCCGCCCCCCCGCCCCCCCCCCCCCCCCCCCGCCCCCTCCTCACGGGACGCGGCCGCGGGCGCGCCGGCTCACCCCCCCCCCCCCGGCCCCAACCTCGCCCCCTC
>CAZVPS010000301.1:0-2769 GCA_964629105.1 uncultured Anaerolineaceae bacterium | reverse complement strand
GGGCCGCGCAGGCGTCGCGCACCCCGTCCGCGACGGCAGCCAGCTGCTCGGTCGTGAGCGGGGCCAGGAGCTGGGTCAGGACCTCAGCCCGCCAGCCGTCGTGCTCGGCCATGGCCGCGCGACCCAGGTCCGACGGGCGGGCGAAGACCACGCGCCGGTCCTCGGCGTCGCGGACCCGCTCGACGAGCCCGCGCTGCTCCATGCGGTCGAGGAGGCCGGTCACGTTCGGAACCCCGATGCCGAGCCAGTCCGCGAGCCGGCTCACCGGGAGGGGGCCATGTTCGTGCAGAATCCAGAGGACCTGGAGATGCCCCAGGCTGAGGCCGCTGTGATGGACGCGCCGCGCGGCGGCACAGCGGCGCCGGCTCGCCAGGGTGGCGACGCCCTCCGAGATCTCGCGGAGCAGGGCCGCCCGGGAGGCGGGCGAAGCGCCACCATCGTCCGTGACGCGGTCGTCCGCGTCGCGAGCGTGCTCGATGCGAGCGTGCTCGTTGCGAGCGTGCTCGATGCGATCGATTATGGTCACCTGAACAATATAGATGGCGGTAACCAAGCCGTCAAACGACAGCGAGGAGCCCGATGCGCTACGCCCTGATGATCGAGCCCCAGCAGGGGTGCTCCTACGACGACCAGCTGGCGATCGCGACGCGGGCGGAGGCCGCCGGGTTCGAGGCCTTCTTTCGGTCGGACCACTACGACAGCTTCCCGGGGGAGAGCGGCCGCCCCACCACCGACGCCTGGACGGTGCTGGCGGGCCTCGCCCGCGAGACGAACCGGATCCAGCTCGGCGTCCTCGTGTCGCCCGTCACCTTCCGCCACCCCGGAACCCTGGCGAAGATCGTCGCTACCGTCGACGAGATGTCGGGCGGGCGGGTCGTCGTGGGCCTCGGCGCCGGCTGGAACGAGGCGGAGCACGCTCATCACGGCCTGGCCTTCCCCCCGATCGACGTCCGCGCGGAGATGCTCGAGGAGCAGCTGGCGATCCTGCGCGGCCTCTGGCAGGAGCCCGACGGCTGGTCGTTCGCCGGCCGCCACTACACGGTGCCGGGCTCGCTCTTCCGGCCGCGCCCGGTGCAGCAGCCCGCGCCGCACGTGATCGTGGGCGGGGAGGGGAGCCCCCGCTCGATGCGAATCGCGGTCCGCTACGCCGACGAGTTCAACCTCTCGAGCTCCACTCCCGAGCGGGCCGCCGAACGCTTCGCGAAGCTCGACGAGACGGCCCGCGCGGCCGGCCGCGACCCGTCGTCGCTGGTCCACTCGGCGATGGTCGGGGCGCTCGTGGGCCGCGACGCGGCCGAGGTCGAGCGCCGCTCCACCGCGGTCCTGGAGCAATTCGGGCTGGCCGATGCCGGGACGGCCTGGTTCGAGACCCGCCGACCGCGCTGGATCTTCGGCACGCCCGACGAGGCCCGCGCGATGGCGGCGCGCTTCGAGGCCGTCGGGGTGGAGCGGCTGGTGCTGCAGGACTTCCTGCCGTGGGACCTGGAGATGATCGATCTGCTCGGCGAGGTGCTGGTCCGGGGCTGATGCGGGCCGGGGCTCGGCCCTGCGTTGAACGCAACACCGCGCATTGCTCCCGGGTTGGCCCGCGGGATTCTTGCGTCGGGCCGTCGCCGTCCTGCCCGGTTCGGCTGGCCTGCGCTTCCGCCGCGCCGCTCCGGCAGAAACCGTGCGTTGAAGGCTGGCGAACCTGCCGTCGCGCGGCCGGTGGAGATGGCGCCGCCGACCGGCACTGCGGAGTGGTGCGTTCGACGCACAGAGGGTGACCCAGGAGGCCCCGCGGCCGGTCGAACCAGCGGCAGACTGCGCCGCTGACGGCAGACTCGCCCTGCCGGCTACTCCGCGAGCGTGGCCGCCTCGCGGTAGGCGCGCTGATCGCGGCGGATCGGGTCGGGGTCGGTGCCGCGCGCACGGGCCAGGCGTTCCGTGAGCACCTGGAGCGGGGTCGCCGTCCCGAGCAGCGCCGCCACCGGTGCCGGCAGCCCCGCCGACTCCGGGACCAGGAGCCGCCCGGCCGGCAGCAGGAAGGCCGGCCAGTCCCCGTCGAGCTCCTCGGCGAGGATCCCGGCCGCCCGCGCGCCGACGCGTCCCGCGGCGGCCATCGCCTGCTGGGCCCGGGCCGAGCGTTCCGCACGCCCGTCGCGGTCGGCGAGGATCAGCACCAGGCCGGTCTGCTCGTCAATCGCCGGCAGGTGGCCGTGGAGGAAGGTCTCCAGGTCGCGCTGCGTCGTGGGCAGCCAGGTGGCCTCCTCGATCTTGAGGGCCAGCTCGCGGCCGGCCGGGCGATCCAAGCCAGAGGCCACGACGATCAGCCCGCGCATCCCGGCCAGCGCCGCCGCGATCGCCTCGGCCGCGGTTCCCTGCGCCACGCCGGCGTCGAGCAGGGCGCGCCCGGCCAGCGGGTCGGCGTCGCCCGGCTCGCCCGTCAGGGCCGCCCCCACCGCCACGGCCGCGAGGATCGGGGAGAGGTAGCCCACCGTGTGGCACCAGCTCCGGTCGATCTCGCCGGTCGCCAGGACGATCGCGAAGCGCCCGATCGGCGATCCCGGGTGGACGGTCACGGCGGCCGTGCGCGCCCCGGCGGCCGCCGCCGCGTCGAGCGCCGCGATCGTCGCCCCCGTCCCGCCCTCGTGGCTGATCCCGATGATGAGCCCGCCCCGCTGCGGGGCCAGGGCCGCCTCGAAGGCCTGGCGGGCCACCACGCTGCCCGGCTGGCCGGCCCCGAGGATCCCGCCGCGTGCCGCCGCGCCGGCGATGATCGCGGCGAAG
>CAZVPS010000300.1:0-2777 GCA_964629105.1 uncultured Anaerolineaceae bacterium | reverse complement strand
GGGCATCATGGGACCCGCCGAAGCCATTCAGATCCGTGAGCCACAGGGAGGAGGGGAGCGATGAAAGCAGGTCCATTCACGTCCATCGGTCCACCACTTGCGTTCATCGATCCCAACATGGTTGAGGACGATGGCCTCGTGCCCGCGGCCATTGAGTTCATCCGCGGCTTCCGCCCTGCTCGCTTCGTGCCTGGTCAGGAGATTCGCGCCAACGATGAAGACGGCAACATCTACTCGGCCGTTGTGGAGCGGGTCGAGCCGGAGTTGCTCTTCTTGCGCTTGGCGCCGGTGCAGGCTGTCTGGCGTGTCCATCGCTCGGCCTATCTCCCGCGATCGAGCCAGGTGATCGAGCCGTCCGGTGAGCAGCCGCACCGTGTAGTCCGTGCGGCTCATAGCCCGTGGGTCCTCGCGTAGATGCGCGCAACAATGCTCCTCTGCGATTCAGCACAAGAAATAGGCGGGAAGCTCTACATCCTCGGGGGAGGCTGGTCCGTCCGACAGGTCGAGCCCCAGGCGATGATGGCAATCGCCATCAAGCTTGCCGTTGGCTGGAATGAGGCGAACGAAACCCTGGCGTTCGACCTTCGGCTGGTGACTCAAGATGGCGTCCCCGTGGATCCTGGTGCGGGCCCCATTGTGATCAGCGGCACGATCGAGGTGGGTCGCCCGCCCGGTGTCACGCCGGGTACGGACCTCGATTCCGCGATGGCCATGACGCTTGGCTTTCCGCTCGGTGCCGGCTCGTACCGATGGGAGTTCGACGTGAACGGCGAGCGATTGGCGCAGGAGCCCTTCGTCGTCAAGCCGCCACCCGCGTCAGCGCGGTAGGCCGCGCAGCCCCCGAGCCCGGGCGCGGTTCTCGGGCCCCACGGCCCGTGTGGTCGTCAAGCGTCATTCGCGCACGCTGACCCACGCGTGGCGGCTGTACCACGGCTCGGCGTCAGGCTCGAGGAGTCCCATCAGCCGCTGCGACAGGCCCCAGAAGGGCGAGCGCCGGCGATAACCCTACCGCAGGACCTCCTCCATCGCGTCGTCGTCTCCTCCGCGTCCCGGTCGGCCAGCGCCTGGGACCAACGATGAGCGTGCCGCGGAAGTCCGACCCGACGAACGGCCAGTGCGAGGCGATGTCGCGGATGCCGATCTCGTCGGCACGAAACCCAACGTCGCGGAGCATCTGCCTGATGCCGGTGTGCATCACCCGCGATGACGGGGAGCCGCCGCGTCTCCACGGTGGCCGAGGGCCCGCACGGCCCGCCGCAGCACCCGCGGACCGTGTCGCCGAAGCGCCACGTAGGCGAGCACGGATGCTCCGACCGTCCCGCGTCCCAGGATCCCGCTCTGGAGCGTTCGGGAACGGGCCCCCCAGAACGTCTCCTTGTAGCCCCCGAGCGTGAGGAAGTCGAGCGTCCCCACCCCTCGCCCCACGAGCTCGTCCATCGCACGGTGGAAGAGCGCCTTGCCGACGGACAGCTGTCGGAGGGCCGGATCCACGGACGTGCCGACGATGACGGCCGCGGCCTCGCGGCCGGCCGACAGGACGAACAGACAGCCCACCGTCGCGGGCGGCTCGACGCGCGCCGCGACGGCGAACCCGGATCCGCTGGCCAACGACGTCCGGATCACGTCGGCGAGGAAGCGCGCAAACCGATCCCCCGATCGGAAGTAGACCTCGTCCTCGCCCCAGCGATCCGCCAGGAAGTGCCGGAGGGTGTCGACCAGCCCGTCTGCCTCGGCCGGGTCCGAGACGATCTCGTAGCGACCCCGGTGCATCTCCGCGAACCGCCGCGCCGCACGGCGCATCTCGTGGCGCGCCTTTGGGCCCAGGTAGCCCTGCCACTCGGTCCCGGCGGTCGGGAGATCGACGATGTACTCCTCCGATTGGAGTACGCCGGTCAGCGGCAGTCGGCGCCAACCGGTCTGTCCTTCGAGCCAGCCGGCCGTCGGCGCGCCGGCGGGGATCCGAAGGTAGTGGAACACGTCCCAGGCCGGGGCGTCCCGGGCCAGCCAGTCGCCGAAGTCACGGGCCACCATGTCGGCGACCGCCGGCAGAGCCAGCACACCCACCCAGCCGTCGAGCGGCGTTCCGGTCGCTCCCCAGAAGGCCGCCTCGCGCACGACCACCCCGCGACGTCGCGCGACCCGGTGGACGACCGGAGCCAGACCGACGAGCTCCTCGCCGACCCACCACGTCACCAGGTGGGGCCGGCCCGTGACGTAGTGACGCCACCACGGCATGAGCCAGTCCGGCCCGTTGAAGGGCGATCCGACGGCCGCAGCGAAGTCCCGCCAGGCGGGCACGAGCCCCTCGACCTCGGCAGCCGCCTCGATGACCAGCCTCCGGACATTGGGGCAGCCATTGACGGGCAAGGCGTGCACCGTCACCTCCCGACATCCCTCAGCTCGGCCGTGCCGATGGTCATGCGCGCCGATGAGTTCGTCACATGGCGGGCATCGTACGGCACCCGGGTTCGGCCGGGTCCGCCGCGTCGTAGAACACCTGTACGATTTGGCATGTCTGACGTAGACTGGCGCCGTGCCCTCCGACCAGCTGATCGTGCGCGGCGCGCGCGAGCACAACCTCAAGAACGTGACCGTCGCCATCCCGCGCGACCGCTTCGTCGTGATCACGGGGCTCTCCGGCTCGGGGAAGAGCAGCCTCGCCTTCGACACGATCTACGCGGAGGGCCAGCGCCGCTACGTCGAGAGCCTCTCGGCGTATGCCCGCCAGTTCCTGGGCCAGATGGAGAAGCCCGACGTCGACCAGATCGACGGGCTCT
>CAZVPS010000299.1:0-2779 GCA_964629105.1 uncultured Anaerolineaceae bacterium | reverse complement strand
TCCTCGCCATCCCGGTCGGCAACGCGGGCAACATCAGCGCCTACTGGATGGGCTTTCGGGCCTACCGCGACGCCGGGGTGATCGACCGCCTCCCCCGGATGTGGGGCTTCCAGGCTGCCGGCGCGGCGCCGATCGTGGCGGGGCACCCCATTGAGCACCCCGAGACGTTCGCGACGGCGATCCGGATCGGCAACCCGGCGTCGTGGGAGAAGGCGACCGCCGCCCGCGACGAGTCCGGCGGGCTGATCGAGGCCGTGACGGACGACGAGATCTTCGCTGCCTACCGGGACGTCGTCCGGCTGGCCGGCGTCTTCTGCGAGCCGGCCTCCGCGGCGAGCCTGGCCGGGGTGCGGAAGCTGCGCGCCGCGGGGCGGTTGGATCCGGACGCGACCGTGGTATGCGTGCTGACCGGGCACGGCCTGAAGGATCCCGACAGCGGGGCCCGCCTGGTGGAGCCTCCGCTGGAGGCCGACGCGACGCTGCCGGCCGTGATGGAGGCGCTCGGATGGCGATGAACGGGCTGGCCGCAGGCGTGGCAGGGGTGCTGTCGGCGGCGTGTCTGTCGGCGGGGGTGGTCCCGTGTCGATGAGCCGCTTCGCGGACCTGGATGGGCGCTGGATCGCGGTCGAGGTCCCGGCCACGAGCGCCAACCTCGGCGCCGGCTACGACTGCCTGGCCGTCGCCCTGGAGATCGTCGACCGCGTCGAGGTGGAATGTCTGGCCCGCCCGGGCGCCGGCGTCGAGATCGCGGTGGAGGGCGAGGGCGCCGGCGAGCTGCCCGGGGATCGCTCGAATGCCTTTGTGGTCGCGCTCGAGCGCGGCCTTGCCGAGGTTCGCGGGGAGGGTGCCGGCGAGCTGGGCTGGCGGATCCAGATGCGCAACCGGATCCCGCTGGCGCGGGGCCTTGGATCCTCGGCGGCCGCGACGGTTGGCGGGCTCCTGGCGGGCGCGGCGCTGGCGGGGGAGACGCTGCCGGTGGAGCGGGCGCTCGCCCTCGCGACCGAGATCGAGGGCCACCCCGACAACGCGGCCGCGGCCCTGCTCGGCGGCTTCACGATCGCCGCGCACGGCGGGACGCCGATGGCGATCCGCTTCGACGTGCCGCGGGATCTGCGGGCGATCCTCTTCATCCCCGACCTGCGCCTGGCCACGCGCGACATGCGGGCGGCGCTCCCGGAGCTCGTGCCGCTGGCCGATGCGGTGGCGAACCTGCAGCGGGTGGCGCTCGGGGTGGCCGGGCTCGCCGCCGGCAGCGCCGACGGGCTCCGGCACCTCACCGTGGACCGCCTCCACGAGCCCTATCGCGCGGCCGTCTTCCCGCAGCTCCCCGGGCTCGTGGGCGCGGCCCGCGACGCCGGGGCGCTCGGCGCGTGCCTGTCCGGGGCGGGCTCCACGATCATCGCCTTCGCCGACTCGCTCTCTGTCCTGACCCGGATCGAGGGCGCCTTCCGGGCGGCCGCGGCCGACCTGGACCTGCCGGGCTGCGTGGAGCTGGTTGCGCCCCGCAACACGGGCGCCCGCGTGGAGCAGTCGCTGGGCTCATAAGCCCGGAGTCGCGTGCGCGGTCGCGGTCCGCGGCGCGCGGTCCTGGGGCGGATCCCGGTCCACCCGACCAGACCCCCTGGCCCGCCCGGACTTCGAGCAGGCCGGCTGCTGGGAATCGAAGCCTCCGCGCTCAGGAATGACACCGAACCGCGGGTTCGCCGGATTCCGCACGCTCGAACCCCGCGATTCCCAGCAGCTTGGCTGCTGGGACTGCGAATCCCGGTTGATGCGCCCCGGGCCACGCCCCCGTCAGGCCGGCGTGTTCGTCCGGATGAACGCGAGCACCCGCTCCCACGCGTCCGTCGACGCGTCGGCGAAGTCCTCCGCCTTGCGGTCGAAGAAGGAGTGGGGAGCGGCCGGATACGTGACCACCTCGTGGGGGATCCCGGTCGCCGCGAGGGCATCCCGGAACGTCTCGACCGCCTCGGGCGGGATCCCCTTGTCGGCGCCGCCGAAGATCGCGAGGACCGGACCCGTCATGAGCCCCGTGGAGTCGGCCGGGGCGGGGATGTCGCCGCGGGCGCCCACCGGCCAGCCGTAGAAGCCGATCGACCCGGCGAGGTCGAGCCCCAGCGTGTTGGCGAGGAACGAGAGTCGCCCACCGAAGCAGAAGCCGATCGTGAAGACCGCCCGCCCGCGGCCGGGCCCGTCGAGCGCGCCGGCCGACGCGTCCCCCGGCGCGCCATCCGACGCGTCCCCCGGCGCGCCGGCCGGCTCGAGCTCGCGGAGCTTCTCGGCCGCCGCCTGGACGTCCCACGAGAGGTTCGAGAAGCGCGTCTCGCCGACATGCGACATGAAGTCGAAGTCCGTGGGACGCTCCCGGATCCCGATGCCGGCCGTCCGCCCGAAGTAGTCGATCGCCAGGGCGTCGATCCCGGCTTCCGCGAACCGCAGCGCCAGCTCCTCGTAGTAGGGATGGAGGCCGCGCACGTCCGGCAGCACGATGATCGCCGCCCCGCTCGGCTTCTCGGCCCGGGCCAGCAGCCCGGAGAAGCGGCCGCCGTCGCCGGCGCGCAGGACGACCTCCTCCGTGTCGATGGCGCCGCCCGCGATCGGCGTGATCGGCGGCCGGCTGTCGAGGTCGAAGCACATCGGCGGGGACTCCTGGCAGGCGGGCTCCTGGCGGGGGCTGCGTCGGGTTGTGGCGGGTTGTGGCGGGGCGTGGCGCGGCGTCGCCATGGTAACGGGAGCGACGGTCGGAGCGCCGTGGCCCGCCCCGCCCGCTCGTCGCCCG
>CAZVPS010000298.1:0-2793 GCA_964629105.1 uncultured Anaerolineaceae bacterium | reverse complement strand
CAGCCCGCCCACGGTGCCGATCGCGCCACGCCCGGCGTCGTCGGGCACCATGCCGGGCAGCGAGAGGGCGAAGAGGAGGACGACGCCGATGGGGGCCAGCAGCCCCAGGGCTTCGAGAAGACGGATCACGAGCGGCAGCGTACGTCCCGCGCAGCCCCGCGCCGGGTCGCCGAAAGGTACCGGGACCCGGTGCGAAAGGTCATGCCGCGATCGTCCGGGGTCCATGCCGCGCAGTGCGTGGGGCGCCGGACGGGGAGGGCGCCCTGCTATACTCGGCCGGTCCCCGTCGCCGTGGGCGCCCCGGCGTCCCGCCCCGCAGGAGTCGAGCCATCGCCCGAGGTCGGCCCCCCGGTCCCCCGTTGCACCGAGCGGCCCCACCCACCGTCCCCGGACGCCACCGCGGCGCCGGAAGAGGGGGGCCGTCTATCTGGCAGGTCCCCGGCGCGCGCGCCGAGGGCCTTTTTCATGCCCCGCGGGCCGTCCGCGGCGCGACGGAAGGAGCGCGGCGATGCCGGCGACCGTGATCGTCGGCCTCCAGTGGGGCGACGAGGGGAAGGGCAAGGCGACCGACTTCCTCGCCGAGCAGGTCCGCTGGGTGGTCCGCTACCAGGGCGGCGACAACGCCGGCCACACGGTCGTCCTCGGCAAGGAGGTCTTCAAGCTCCATCTCGTCCCGTCGGGGGTCCTCTACCCGCACATCGTGCCCCTCATCGGGCCCGGCGTCGTGGTGAACCCGGCGACGCTCATCCGCGAGCTCGACGGTCTCACGGCGCGGGGGGTCGACGCCTCCCGGGTGCGGGTCTCGCACGCCGCGCACGTCGTCCTTCCGTACCACGTCGCCCAGGATCGGGCGTCGGAGGCGCGCCTCGGCCGCGAGGGGATCGGGACGACGAACCGGGGGATCGGGCCCGCCTACGCGGACCGGGCCGCCCGCGTCGGGGTCCGGATGGAGGATCTCCTCGACGTTGCGGCGCTCCGCCACAAGCTGGAGCGCGTGGTCCCCGATGCGAACGCCCGCCTGGCGCACCTCGGCGATCCCGGCGAGCCGTTCCTCGTCGAGGCGATCCTGGAGGTCGCGCTGGGCTGGGGCGAGCGGCTCCGCCCGAACATCACGGACACGACCACCCTCATCCAGGACGCCCTGCGCGCCGGCGAGCACGTCCTCTTCGAGGGCGCCCAGGGGACCCTCCTGGACCTGGATCACGGGTCCTACCCGTTCGTCACCTCGTCCAACCCGGTTGCCGGCGGCGCCTGCACCGGTGGCGGCATCGGCCCCCTCCAGGTCTCCGAGGTGATCGGGGTGATGAAGGCCTACTCGACCCGCGTGGGCGCCGGGCCGTACCCGACGGAGCTGCACGACGACGTCGGCGAGGGGATCGCGACGCGCGGCCACGAGTTCGGGACGACGACCGGTCGCCGCCGGCGCGTCGGCTGGTTCGACGCCGTGCCGCTCCGCTACGCCGTGGACGTGAACAGCGTGAGCAGCATCGTCCTCAACAAGCTGGACATCCTGTCGGGGATCGACGAGGTCCTAATCTGCGTCGCCTACGAGATCGGCGGGGCCCGCGTCGAGCGCTGGCCGGCGTCGGCCGAGGAGGTCGGCCGGGCCACGCCGATCTACGAGCGGTTCCCGGGCTGGCGCGAGGAGATCCACGAGGCACGGACGCTCGGCGACCTGCCCTCGAACGCCCGAGCGTACGTGCGCGCGCTCGAGGAGCTCGCCGGAGTGCCGATCCGGCTCGTCTCGGTCGGCCCCGAGCGGACGCAGACCATCGTCCTCCACGAGCGACCGCTGGGCGCGGCGCGCGCAGGCGGAACCGCCGGGACCGCGGCCGGATGAGCGTCGGCCTCGCCATCCCGCGGCGGATCCTGCTCGTCGGCGGCGGAGGCCGCGAGCATGTCCTCGCCTGGCGGCTCGCTGGCGAGGACGGCGTCGAGGAGATCGCGGCCGTTCCGGGGAGCGCCGCGCTGGAAACCGTCCCGGGCGTACGGGTCGATCCCGCGGTCCGCGCCACCGACCCGGCCGCGGTGACGGCCGCGGCCCGCTCCCTCGGGGCAGACCTCGTCGTGGTCGGGCCGGAGGCGCCGCTCGCGGCGGGCGTGGCCGACGCCGTCGCGTGCGCGGGGATCCCGGTCTTCGGGCCGACCGCCGCCGCGGCCCGGATCGAGAGCAGCAAGGCGTTCTGCCACGAGATCGCCGAGGCGGCCGGCATTCCCATGGCTCGCGCTCGTGCCTTCAGCGCGCTCGCCCCCGCCCGCGCCTACGCGGCCGCGCTCGCGCACGAGGGCGACGGCGTGGTGATCAAGGCCGACGGTCTCGCGGCCGGCAAGGGCGTCTGGGTCTGCGACAGTGCCGCCGAGGCGGACGAGGCGCTGGCCGCCGTCTTCGCGGCGGGCGACGATCCCGACGGCGCCCCACGGGTGGTCGTGGAGGAGCGCCTTCGCGGCCCGGAGGCGAGCGTGATCGCCCTCTGCGACGGCCGGGTGGCGCTGGCGCTGCCCGCCGCCCGCGACCACAAGCGGCTGGGCGACGGCGACTCCGGTCCGAACACCGGTGGCATGGGCGCCTACTCGCCGCTCCCCGACGTGGACGACGGGCTCGTCGCGGAGGTCGTGGCCCGGTTCCACCGCCCCGCGCTCGCGGAGCTGGCCCGCCGCGGGACGCCCTTCCGGGGCGCCCTCTACGCGGGCCTGATCCTGACCGCCGACCGCGGGGCGGTCCTGCTCGAGTTCAACGCCCGCCTCGGCGACCCGGAGGCGCAGGCGATCCTCCCGCGGGTGGCGGTCCCGCTG
>CAZVPS010000297.1:0-2793 GCA_964629105.1 uncultured Anaerolineaceae bacterium | reverse complement strand
CCTTGTGCGTCAAGGACGGTTGGTAAGTCCCACCCCGACCGTGCCATACAAGATGTCGCAGCCAGGCCGCACGCTCGCGGACAATGGACGCGACGAGCACGAGCAGGGGCAGGACGGGCCGGCCCCGGCTCGTGATCGCCAACCGCCCAACGGAGTGCTCGAAGGGACACCACGGCAGCATCACGCTGTGGGGCCGGCGAGACTGGACGAGCGCCCCGTTCCGCCGGCAGCGGTTCCGGTGCGTGCCCGATGACGGGTCCGACCCGCACACCTTCTCGCTCGGACGCCGCCGCCCGAGCGACGCGCACGGCGCGGGCGAGGAGTGCATGACCTGCGACGTGAAGCCGGGCGTCGCCCAGGGACCGATCTCGCCGCCGGACCACCTCCACACGGCGGTCGAGATCGCCCACCTGCTCCAGCTCGTCGCGCAGGGGATGTCGCTCCGGCGGGCCAGCCGGATGGTCCGGCTCGAAGCGCACCGCTACGTCGAGGACGCGCACGGGATGCGGCACGCGAGCCGCCAGCACACGCTTGCCGCCCGCTACCTCGACCTGTTCGGGACGGCGATCGACAAGAAGCTTGCTCCGTCGAAGTGCCCGAGGATCCTCATCCTCGACAGCAAGCCGCTCAACCTGCGGGCCTACGGCGCGGAGGACTTCGACCCGCTCTGGAACGCCGATGAGCGAGGCGGCGCGGTGCTCGTCGCGGTCGGCGGCGACGACCCCAAGCAGCCGATGATGCCGTGGCGGATCGGTCTCGCGCCCGACGAGACCGGGCGCTCGTGGATCGACTTCCTCGATGAGATCGACCCGGACGGTGACGGTCCCGAATGGGTGGTCGCCGACGGCGCGGGCGCGATCGCCAACGCGGTCCAGCGTCGCTGGCCCAACGCCAACTTCTACAACTGCGAGTTCCACCTCGGGCGGCGCATCAAGGAGCACGCCCGCAATGACGGGATCAACCCCGACGACCCGGGGCACGCCGATCTGTTCCGCAAGGCCCAGTGGTCCAACCACGACTGGGACGCCCTGCGCGCCTTCGCCGCCGCGAGGCAGGCCGTCGCGCTCGTCGGCTGGTGCCAGACCAACGACGCGCTGATCCGCCAGCAGGTGGCGCTCCACCGGCAGTTCTTCGGGTTCCCGCGCAGCAACGCCGCCGCCGAGCGGATCCTCGACTGGATCGACAAGCGGTTCGGCAGACGCCGGCGCTACTCGCTCCGCAACGCGGCCCGGCTCCAACTCGTGCTCGCGCTCGTCCGTGCCTACCATGCGGGCCAGGCCGACCTCGCCACGTTCGGCGGGATCGTGAAGGCGACGATGCGCGACCTCTCACCCGGCCAGCACTTCGCCTGGACTGCGCGCCACGACCCGCACGACCGGCTGTGCTCGATCGGCCAGCTCATCGTTGACGCCCACGATCGGGCCGTGAAGGGGAAGACGACCTACGACGCGGCGGCGAAGGCGCGCTCGGTGATCGCCAACGTCGCGGCGCTCAACCAGTCGCTCGCGGAGATCGGGCTGCCACCGATCGAGGCCACGGTCGCGCCGGGCCGCAAGACCGCATCGGTCAAGGTCGCAGGCAAGATGCTCACCGAGTTCCCGCTCATCCTGCGCGACTGGGACAGCATGGCGAACGACCGGCTCGCGTCATCGGTCAAGGCCGGCTCGGGCTACAAGGCGCACTGGAAGTGCCACCGCTGCGGGCACACGTGGGAGGCCGAGGTCGCCCAGCGGACGGTCCGCCAGACCCGGTGCCAGCGGTGCTCGACCGAGCGCGCGGACGGCCTCAACGCGCTCGCCTCGCTCCATCCGCCCCTTGTCCGGGAGTGGGACGCGATCGCCAACGCGCCGCTCCGCCCCGACAGGATCAAGGCGACCTACGACAAGGCGGTGCGCTGGATCTGCCCGGACGACCCCGAGCACCCGGCCTACCGGATGTCGCCTTTCACTCGCGCGAAGTTGGCGACCGGATGCCCGCTGTGCCGGCGGAGGGCAAGGGCGCAGCAGCGACGCGCCGCCTGACGGTCAGTTCAGGATCTCGAGCAGGTCCAGCACCTCTTCGAGCCGCCTCCCGTCGCGTGGGCGGGCAAGTTCGCGCTCGACGAGCGTCATCGCCCGGGGATCGCGCCGGCGCGCGAGGCCGCCGATGCCCTCGGCGCGTGTGTCCTCATCCGGGTCGTCCGTGCGCGCGACGAGCGCCGCGATCGTCGCATCGTCGCACGCGTCGCTCCCGGCGAGCCCGAACGTGGCCCAGCTCCGCACGTCTTCGTCAGGATCCGCCGAGAGCGATCGCAGCGCCGCCAGCGCATCGGGGTCGAGGTCGAGGCTGGGCAGCGCGAATGCGACCGCGAACCGGACATCCTCGTCCGGGTGATCCGCCAGCCGAAGGACGGCGGGGCGGGCGCTTGGGTCTGCCGCGTGCCCGAGGGCCACGACGAGCGAGTTGAGCACGTCGGGGTCCGCCTCGCCATCGAGGCGCGCGACGAGTTGCAGCGCGATCGCCGGCGCGACCTCCGAATCGACAGACGCGACCTGGCCGAGGATGTCGGCTGCGAGGTAGCGCCGGTCCGGGCGGTCGTCGTCGATCGACGCCTGCGCGATTCGCATCGCATCGACCGGCGAGCCACTCACGAACGAGGCGAGCGCTTCCCACCTGCGCTCATCATCCGGCTCGGCCAGAAGGTCGTCGAGGAAGTCGTTGGTGCTCACGCGTCGATCCTCGCGCCTCTCGGCCACCTGGTCAATCGAGGACCGCTGAACCACGGCGACTTACCAACCGTCCTTGACGCACAAG
>CAZVPS010000296.1:0-2805 GCA_964629105.1 uncultured Anaerolineaceae bacterium | reverse complement strand
CCGCAACCGACGTCCCCATGATCTCCCCGAGGCGCTCGATGAACGCACCACGTCCAGAGGGCATGGGGAGAGCGTCCAGCGAGCCCTTGCCGTCCAGCACTCCCTCGGCCAGCGCCTGCTTGCCGGCCAGCAGGTGCAGCATCCGGTGCTCGATCGAGTCCTCGGTGACCAGGTTGATGACCTGGACCGATCGTGGCTGGTGCTTGCGCCAGGCGCGGGCGATGCGCTGCTCGAGCCGCGCCGGGTTCCAGGGCATGTCGAGGTTGATCACTACGCTCGCCGCCTGGAGATTGAGTCCGACGCTGCCCGAATCGGTGGACAGGAAGAGCCGGCATCCTGGATCACTCTTGAAGCGACGGATCTCCTCCCGGCGCTTCAGCTGCGGCACCGAGCCGGTGTGCCAGGCGAAGCCCACCTCCATCGCCTCGGCCAGCTCCTGGACCAGCTCGAGCATCCGCTCCCACTCGGAGAAGATGAGGACCTTCCGACCGTCCTCGGCGAGGCACTCGCCGAGGATCTCCTCGAGTTCGCCGAGCTTCGGACAGACGCGGCACTCGGAGTCGAGGATGTAGGGCGTGTCACAGAGCATCCGCATACAGGCCAGCCAGCGCTGGAGTTTCTCGAACTCTTCCGGAGACAACGGTCGGCGCCGCGCCTGGGCCAGCAGGCGTGCCACCATGAGCTTGTACTCCGCGTAGCGGTTGGCCTGCTCCGGCTCCATCCCGACGAAGTAGGTGTTGACCGTGCGGGGCGGAAGCTGGTCTTCGACCTCCTCCTTGCGACGCCGCAGGAGGATCGGCCTGAGGCGCCGGTGCAGCTCGCCCAGGTTCTTATAGCTCACCGGTCGGCCGCGGTCGTCCAGCTCGTAGAAGTCCCGATTGAAGCGGAAGAGGGGCCCGAAGATGCCGGGATCCAGGAACTGGACGATGGAGTAGAGGTCGTCGATGCGGTTTTCGAGCGGGGTGCCGGTCAGGACGAAGGCATAGCGGCTCTCCAGCCGCTTGACCGCCCGGGCGGTCTTCGTCCGCCAGTTCTTGATCCGCTGAGCCTCGTCGAGGATCACGACATCGGGGGCGACCAGCTCCTGGATGTCCGGACCGTCGGAGACGATCTGCTCGTAGTTGGTGAGGTAGAAGAACGACCGCTCCCGGTACTGGCGAAGCCGTGCCGCCCGTGGCCCGGCGATGATCCGGGCCGACAGCCCGGTGAACTTGTCGATCTGCTCCTCCCATTCGGCCTTGAGCGAGACCGGGCTCACCACCAGAACCCGTTCCACGCCTCGCAGGCGGCGCAGCAGTTCACAGGCAGCGATGGCCTGCACCGTCTTGCCCAGGCCCATCTCATCGGCGAGGAGCGCCCGTTCGGTGAAGGCCAGGAAGACGAGCCCCTCCTGCTGGTACGGGTAGAGCGGGTGGCGGACGAGGTCGAGCGTTCGCTTGCCGGCCGCGACGTCGGCGAGAAAGTCCTCGCGGGACCGTTCCCGGCCGGACTGGCGACCTCGCTCCTCCGCCCAGACAAGGAGGTGCCGGGACAGGCGGACCCGCCGGCGCTGCTCGGTCGGCGCCGTCTCCAGCCGCCGGGCCAGCGCCGGGATCGCGGCGGCGGGATCGGCCAGGAGGGCGCCGTCGGTGGAGAAGAAGGAGTCGATCAGGTCCCGAGGCTCCGGGTGGGTCGTTCGAGGCCAGCTGACCCGGACCTGCGGTTCCGCCGGGTTGTTGTCCAGAAAGATCTCGACCCGCCTGGCGCCCTCCCTGGCGGACCGCTCGAAGCGGCCGTCCGTCTTCAGATCCGCGAGGACCGCCTCGACGTGTTTGCAGGTACCCAGGCCATTGACCCGATGATCGGGGCAGCCGCACGAGTTGAGGCGGTCCGTGAGCGAGCGGATCTCGACGTCATAGGAGCCGCCGCCCTCGGAACGGACCCGGAAGGTGCCGAACAACCCCTGCCGCGCCTCGAGGGGCTGGATCGTGACGGCCTCCTCGACCGCTCGCCGGCGCCGCTGTTCGATCTCCTCGGCATCGGAGGTGCGCCAGCCCTGAAAACGGGTCTGCTTCGAAAGGACCTGTTGCGCCTGGATCCCTCGCTTCCCTGCCATCGACCTCCGCCACCGGCCCTTCACCTGCGTCGATCTTGCGTGCCCGGCCGACAGGATACCGTGTTGGTCGACGCGTTCTTCGAGGATCGCTTTGCGTGCGGCGCGCCGAGCGCTGCTGGCGATGGCCGCACCGGCGGACGGACCAGCATGGTCGTCTCCGAGCCGACGCACGGCCTGGTAGTCGCGCTCGCTGAAAGCCGTCATCCACGGCTCGCTCGACCAGCGATCACGGCGATCGCTGGTCGAGCGAGGCCCCGCCGGGCGAATTCCTCGCTGATAGGGCGGCATCCCCCGGGGCTCGTCATGGGCGGCGAGGAAGGGCCGCAGGTCGAGTTCGTTGACGAGGTCGTTGATGAAGGCTGCCAGGCTGTCGGCCGGGACCCAGTCGCGGACCGAGGGCGGCATCAGCACGAGGGTGTCCTGGTCGTATGGGCGGAGTCGTCCACTCGGAGCTCGACCGACGCCAGCGTCTCGTCCGCGGGTGTCGGGCTCGGGGTCTCAGGAGCGGGCGTCGGCACGCCTCCGCATCCCGCGAGGCCGAGGAGCAGCAGTGCCGCGACGAGTGTCGCCCGCGCGCCAGCGACGCGATCCGTTCGCTTCATCTCGGCTTGCCCCCGCGGGCCGGACGCGATGCCGGCCAGTGCCTCACGATCAGCCCGACCCTGCGAGCCATCAAGGGCTGACTGCCTCGATCCGTCGCTACCTCAACG
>CAZVPS010000295.1:0-2816 GCA_964629105.1 uncultured Anaerolineaceae bacterium | reverse complement strand
AGGCCCACGGCCTCCATGGCGCCGGCGCAGATGGCGATCGCGTCGTAGTCGCGCTGGAGGTCCTCGAAGAGCACGTCCTTCCCGACCGTGGTGTTGTAGTGGAACGTGACCCCCAGGCGCTCGACCAGGCGGACGTCCATCTCGATCGCCTCGCGCGGGAGGCGGAAGGCCGGAACGCCGATGAGCATCGTGCCCCCGCCGTAGGGGAGGCTGTCGAAAACCGTGACCCGGTACCCCTTGACGGCCAGCTCGCGGCCGACGGCGAGCCCGGCCGGGCCCGACCCGATCACCGCGACGCGCTCGTCGCGGGGCGTGATCGCGGGGATGACGTCGGGGATGCCCGAGGCCTCGTGCCACTCCACGAGGAACCGCTTCATGGCCCGGATCGCGAGGGGGCGGTCGATGTCGCCGCGCCGGCAGGCACGCTCACAGGGGGCGGAGCAGACGTACGCGCACATCGCCGCAACCGGGTTCGGGTCGCGGGAGAGGATGTACCCCTCCTCGAAGCGGCCCTCGGCGGCGAGGTTGAGGTAGCCCCGGCAGTTCGTTCCGACCGGGCACGCCTCCTGGCATTCGATGTTGCACTGGAGCCAGGAAGCATCGACCGGCTGGACAAGGAACTCCTGGTTCGGGTCGATGGCCACGATGCGGTCGCCTGTCTCCTCTGGGGGTGGGATCAGGTTGACGTGCCGGGCGCCCCCACGCCCGGGGATCGACGCTGGCGGATGCTACACGACGACGCGCACGGACGCACGCCCCGGAACGGCGCGGGCGGGCAGAGCGAGCCGGGACTTGGCCCCCGGCGGACCGAGCCGGTGGAGCGACATGCCGGCGGAGCGAGATTGACGCGGGCACGGCGCGCGCCTACGCTCGCGGTGGTTCGCATCCGAGCGCCGGGGGCGCCGGACCCGGACCCGGTGGCGGAGCCTGCCCGTGCGCCTGACGCACCGAATCCTTGCGCTCTTCGGCGGTCGGCGGGTGCCGGCCGGTCCGGCGACCACCCGCCGGCTCCCCTCCCCTCCCCGCCCGGCCGTGGTGAGCGCCCGCCCGGCACTGCCTCCCGGCACCCTGGCGCCGAGCGGTCCGGGGGCCGCCACGGGCGACTCCGCGGACCCGTGCGGGCCGTCCCGGGCCGCCGTCGACGACGCCTGCTCCCTCGCCAACCGGATGCATGCCCTGGCGCTCGCGGCACAGGAGCGCCTGCGCGAGGCGCGGCGCGCCTACGACCAGCACGTGGAGCGGCGCGAGCGGGCCGCCGCCGTGGCCGACCCGCGGGCCGTCCGCGCCGCGAAGGACGAGGCGCAGGCCGCCTTCCGGGGCGCACGCCTGGGAGCCCGGGAGCGGGACGCCCTCGAGACAGCCGCCCGCGAATGGCTCCGCGAGATCGACCGGATCAACGCCCGGACGCGTGAGGCCGTCCGCCTTCTCGCCCGGGAGGAAGCGGCGCAGGCCGGCCTCCTCCAGGCTGTCGAGCAGCTGGGCCTCGAGGCAGACGGCGCACGCATCGCGGCCGAGAGCGCGGGCGAGGCGTGCCGCAACGCCCGGATCGCGCTCGCCGCCTGCGAGGAGTCGGAGCGTCTCGGCCGCGGGAGGTCAGCCGCGCCGGATCTTCTCGCCCCGGCCTCGATGATCGCCCGCCGCACCCCGGCGCCGACGCCCGGCCCTGCGCCCCGCGGAGCAGACACGGAGCCCGGCCCCGACGCCTCGCCCCCCACCGCCGCGGCCGAGCCCGACGAGGCCAGGCATCGCGAGGCCGAGCCCGCCGTCCTGCCCCTGCTGGCCGGGAACCGCGACGTCCTGCGGCGGATCGCCGCCGCCCTCGCGGAGGGCGACGCCGAGGCAGAGGGACGCTGGCAGGGTCGGCTGACGGCCCTCGTCGACGCCGTGCGCGCGCGGGCAATCGACGGCGCGGCCCTGACCTTCCCCGATCACGGCTTCTGGGCTCCGTACACGCAGGTCCAGGGCCGCGAGATCTCGGCGGCCCTCGCCGCGCTGGGCTACCGCTACGACGGGGGCGACGGCTTCGCCGACGGGCGCGTCCCGGGCCAGCGGGAGCTCTCCCTCGCCATCGGCTACGCGGGCCTGGACCCGATGCGGATCCGGATCTGGCCCTCGGAGGCGGAACTGCCCAGCCTCTACGCAGGCGTCCAGGTGGATGCCGGGCGCTTCGTCGCCGAGGCGGCGGGCGAGCTGACGCTGGGCGACATGATCGACCTCCTGGGGCGCCGCGCCGAGGAGCTCGGCGACCTCTGGAACGCCTGGGGCCGCGTCCGCCCGCTCCTCCTCAGCCCGGCCTGACCCGCGGGCTGACCCGCGGCGGTCTCAGGCCGCGCCGCCGTCGTGCGGTCCCTCGCCGGGATCGTCGTCGATCACGATGACCCGGAACGCCTCGGCGGCAACGGCGCCGATCGGCTCGCCCTCCTCGGCGGCCCAGGCCCGGATCCGCGCCTCGAGGCCGTCAGGGTCGGCGACCTGGCTGGCGTGGCAGCGGAGCGCGGCGACCTTGCGGTCGAGCGTGGCGCCGACATCCACCCAGGCGGTCGGGGCGTTCGGCCAGAAGAGGTAGAGCCGGCGCACCGCGTGCGCGGCAAGCCCGGCGAGGACCAGCCCCGGGAAGGCCATCGGGTTGCGGGCCGCCGGGAAGACGGCATCGACCGCGGCTATCCCCGCGGCGCGATGGTCGGCGTGGTTGACGCCGGCGCCCGCGTAGAAGAGGACCTCCGGGTCGTGGGTGAGGACGGCGTCCGGTCGGAAGCGCCGAATCTCCCGCACCAGGAGCTCGCGGAGAGGCAGCTCGTTGGCGAGCGCCCCGTCCG
>CAZVPS010000294.1:0-2852 GCA_964629105.1 uncultured Anaerolineaceae bacterium | reverse complement strand
CCCCCGGCGGTGGCCCGACCGGTCAGGCCGGATCGTCGAGCCAGGCGACGCGCCAGACCCGCCAGAGGGCCGCGGGATCGCTCAGCGGATCGCCGTGGACGAGGACGAGGTCCGCGGGGCCGCCCTCGCGCAGGCGCCCGGCGTCGGCCTCGCCGAGCAGCTCGCCGCCCCGGATGGTCGCCGCCCGGAGCGCCTCCCACGGCTCGAGGCCTGCCCCGACGAGGGCCTCGACCTCCCAGGCCAGCTGGTTCGCGCGCGTGGACCCGCCCCCGAAGTCGGTCCCGGTGGCGATCCGGACGCCGGCCGCCCGCGCCAGGCGCACGCTTTCCTCGGCCCGCTCCCGCCGCGCCGCGATGCGGGCCCGACCCTCCGGCTCCGTGAAGCGCGGCAGGCGCGTCGTCCGCCCGAACGACGCCCACGACCGGAAGATCGCCAGCGTCGAGACGAGGAAGGTGCTCCGGCGGGCCATCTCCGCCGCGACGTCCGCGTCGAGCTCGAACCCGTGCTCGAGCGCATCGATGCCCGCGGCGACTCCCACCCGCGCCCCGGCGAGGTTCCCGCTGTGGGCCGTCACCCGGGCCCCGCGCGCGTGGGCGAGGACGACGACCCGCTCCATCTCGGCGATGCTCCACGGTGCGACGCCCGGCTCCGGGCCGTCCAGGTAGAGCTTGAGGAGGTCGGCGCCGTCGTCAAGCTGGACCGTCGCCGCCGCGGCCAGCGCGTCGCCGTCCTCCACGGAGACGGTGCGCGACGTCTCGAGCGTGCCGGCCCGCATCAGCCAGGTCCCGGCGGCGCGAATGTAGGGAGCCTCCGGACGTCCGCGCCAGCGATCCCGCAGCTCGAGGGCGAGCGCCCGCGGCGCCCCGGTCCACGGGCTCGCCACGCGTGGGGAGCCGACGTCACGAATCCAGCGGACGCCCGCGCGGCCGAGGAGGCGGGCGTTGTGCTCGGCGGCGGCGACCAGGTCCTCCACCGGATCGTCGATCCGGGCGATCCAGCCCGCCCCGCCCGGGAGGGTGAGGTGCGCATGGCCGTCCACGAGCCCGGGGACGATCGTGGATCCGTGGGCGTCCACGACGAGCGGGGGGCCGTCGCCGGGGAGCGGGCCCTCGTCGTCGGCTGGGCGGATCCACGCGATGCGGCCGCCCTCCACGAGGACGCTGACGTCGAGCTGAAGCCGATCCGAGGTCCCGTCGGCGATCGCGGCCCGCCGATAGAGGGTGGCGGTCACGACAAGCCTCCGGCGCCGAGCCCGGGCCAGGCCGCGGCGAGGCGTGCTGGATCCGCCTCCGCCTCGACGAGCTTCCGCCGACCGCCCGCGCCCCCCACGATCCGAACTCCGCCGGGCGCGACGCCGAGCGCGCGCGCGAGGAGCCGGCAGAGCGCCTCGTTGGCGGCCCCCTCCACCGGCGGGGCCGCGACCCGCACGCGCAGCACGCCGTCCTCCCCCACCCCGTCGATCGCGTCGCGGCCGCCCCGCGGCGTCAGGCGCACCGCGAAGCGGACGCTCACAGGGAGACAAACCGCAGGAGGACCCCCAGCCCCAGCATGAGGATGAGCGGCGAGAAATCCATCATCCCGGTCTGCGGGAGGAGGCGCCGGATCGGCGCCAGCATCGGTTCCGTGAGGGCAACCAGGTGGCGCGAGACCGAGTTGCGGGCCATCGGGTCGACCCAACTTACGAGCACCCGGCCCAGCACGAGGAGCCACAGGACCAGGACGAGGATCTCGAGGAAGTTGCGGACGAAGACCACGGCCGAATCCTACCCCGAAGCGGGGATGGGTTCGTGCGCGTGGTGGCCCGGTCCGCGCTCGCGGTCGTGGCCCTGCTCGGGGGCGCGGGGCCGCTCGCCGAAGAGCGCCCGGCCGACCCGGACGATCGTGGCCCCCTCCTCGATCGCCACCTCGAAGTCGTCGCTCATCCCCATCGACAGCTCGGGCCCCAGACCCGGGTGGCCGGCGCGGAGCCCGGTCGCCAGATCCCGGAGCCGCCGGAACGTCGAGCGCGCCTCCTCCGGGGCTGCCCCGAGCCGGCCGATCGTCATCAGGCCCCGCACCTCGAGGTGCGCCAGGGCCAGCAGCCCGGGAAGCGCCTCCGCGGCCGTCGCCGCGAGGAACCCGGCCTTCCCGGGATCGGCGTCCACGTTCACCTCGAGGAGGATGGGCAGCGGGCGACCCGGCCGGATCTCCGCGCTGATCCGGTCGAGGCGCCGGGCCAGCTCCGGGGAGTCGACCGCCTCCAGGACGTCGAACAGCTCGACGGCGCGCCGGGCCTTGTTCGTCTGCAACGGCCCGACGAGGTGCCAGCGCGGCCCGGGAACGAGCGGCACCTTGGCCGCGGCTTCCTGCACGCGGTTCTCGCCGAGCACGTCGTGGCCGGCGGCGACCGCCGCCCGCAGGCGGTCGGCGGGCACGGTCTTGCTGACGGCGACCAGCGTCACGCTCCCGGGCTCCCTGCCGGCGCGCGTGCAGGCCCTTGCGATGCGGGACAGGACGGCCGCACGAGCGGCGGCCAGCCCGGCAATCTCGGCCGGGTCCGGGGTCGGGAACAGGCCGGCGTCCACCGGCCCGGCTACCTGTTGCGGCGGAGGAAGCTCGGGATCTCGAGGTCTTCGGCGTCGTAGCGCGGGTTGCGGACACTCGCGGCCGCCGGCTCCAGGCCGACCGTCCGCTCGGCGCGCGCCGGCGGCTCCCCGCCCGGGCGCTCCGCCGGACGGATCTCCGGCATCGGCCGGATGTCGGCGTCGGCGGCGGCGCGGCGGGTGATCTCCAGCTCGCCCAGGTAGTCACGCTCGGGACGCGTCCCGCGCGACAGCTCGTACGGCGACGCGGCCGACTCGCGCCGGACCGGC
>CAZVPS010000293.1:0-2853 GCA_964629105.1 uncultured Anaerolineaceae bacterium | reverse complement strand
AGTTCGCCGGCAACGCGACGGGCCTCTACTACACCACCGACGAGGCGCACGAGGGCTCGCGGGCCTTCCTGGACAAGCGCAAGCCGGACTTCACGAAGTTCCCGCGCCGGCCGTGAGCGTCCCCGCCACGCCGGTCGCGGCCGCCCGGCCGTCGGCGCTCCGCACCTGGCTCCTCGCGATCCGCCCCGCGACACTGCCGGCGGCCGCGTCCGGCGTCGTCGTGGGCCTCGGGGCCGGCCTCGCGGTCGGCGCGCCGTTCCGGCCCGACACCGCCCTCGCCTGCCTGGCCGTCGCCCTCCTCCTCCAGGTGCTCGCCAACCTCGCCAATGACCTCTCCGACTTCCGCCGCGGCGCGGACACGCCCGACCGGGCGGGGCCCACCCGGGTGGCGGCCGCCGGCCTCGTGACGGAGCGTCAGCTGGAGGTCGCCATCGCCGTCGTCATCGGCTCTGCCGGGCTCGTGGGGCTCTGGCTGGTCTACGTCGGCGGGCCGGTCCTCCTCGCCCTCGGCGTCCTGGCGATCGTGGCCGCGCTGGCGTACACCGGCGGACCGTTCCCGTACGGCTACCGGGCGCTCGGGGAGGTCTTCGTCTTCATCTTCTTCGGTGTAATCGCGGTCGTCGGGACGGCCTACCTCCAGGCCCTGCGCCTGGAGCCGCTCTTCTTCGTCGCGGCGATCCCCGTCGGCGCCCTCACGGCTTCGATCCTCGTGGTCAACAACCTGCGGGACATCCCGACCGACGCGGCTGCCGGCAAGCGGACCCTCGCCGTCCTCCTGGGACGCGAGCGGACCGGGACGGAGTACAAGCTCCTCCTCGCCGCGGCGTACGCCGTGCCTGCGCTCCTCGTCCTCCGGCTCCCGGCCGAAACGGCGGAGCCGCGGGAGCTCGCCGTCAGCCTGCCGCTCCTGACCTTCCCGCTGGCGGTTTCCCTGTTGCGTAAGGTCCGCCGCTTCGGTGAGCCGCGCGAGCTCAACGCCGTGCTCAAGGGGACCGCTCGCCTGGCCCTCGCGTTCGCGCTCCTCTTCGCGATCGGCCTCGCCCTTGGGCGAGTCGCGTGAGCGAGGTCGCGCGCCCGGTCCGCCCGGGCGATGCCGCCGCCCTGCGGGCGCTCCTCGAGGCAGTCCCGGTTGCGGGGCTCTCCGCGCTGCGCGTCCGGGTGCCCTTCCGCCGTCCGTTCGCCACGGCGACCGGGATGTGGCTCCACCGCGAGGCGTGGATCGTCCTCCTGGTGTCGGCCGACGGGCGAGTGGGTCTCGGGGAGGCGGTCCTCGAGCCCGTCGCGACCGAGGTGGAGGAGACGATCCTGGCCCGGGTGATCCGCGAGACGGCGGGACGAGCGCGCGGCGGCGACCTGCCGGACCCCGAGGAGCTCGAGCTCCTGGGCGGGCCCGGCCGTGCCTTCCGGGCCGCGCTTGACGGGGCCCGGCTCGACCTGTCCGGCGTGCTCGACGACGCGCCGATCCCGGTCAACGGGACGATCGGCTTCGCGGCGCCGCGGGAGGGTGCCCAGGCGGCCCTCCAGGCCATCGAGGCCGGCTTCACGACCCTCAAGCTCAAGGCGGGCGCGGAACGGGAGACGGAGGACCTCGTTGCCCGGGTGCGGGCGATCCGGGCGGCCGTCGGGCCCGACGTGCGGTTGCGGGTCGACGTCAATGGGGCATGGGACCTGCCGACGGCGGAGGACCGCCTGGAGGCGATCGCGCACTTCGAGATCGAGTACGTGGAGCAGCCGCTCCCCGCCGACGACACGGCCGGGGCGGCGGAGCTGCGCCAACGGGTCGCCGTGCCGATTGCCGCGGACGAGGCCGTCTATGCGCCCATCGCCGCCCGCCGGCTCCTCGCCGAGGGTGCCGCGGACGTGCTCGTCGTGAAGCCGTCGCGGGTCGGGGGGCCGATCGCCGTCGCCGAGATCGCCGCCGCGGCGCGGGCGGCCGGCGTGCCCGTGGTTCTCTCCACGCTCTTCGAGACGGGGATCGGGATCGCGGCGGCGCGCGCCTGCGCCGGTGGGCTGCCCGGCGGCCTGGCGCACGGCCTCGCCACGGCCGGGCTCCTGGAGCACGACCTGCTCGTGGAGCCGCTCGCGGTCGACGGCGGCCGCATGACCCCCCCGGGCGGCGCCGGGACCGGCGGGCTGGGGATCCTCCTGGACGACCGGGCGCTGCGTCGCTTCGCGGTCGAGGCGGTGGAGGCGGCCGAGTGAGCCCGGTCCCGGTCCTGCCGCTCGCGATCCGGCGCCACGCCGCCGCGCGTCCGCTGGCGCTCGCGATCCGCGACGCCGCCGGCGACCTCTCCTTCGGCGAGCTCGACCGGGCCGCCGACGTCGTGGCCGCGGCCCTCCACGCGTCGGGGATTGCGCCCGGCGACCGGGTCGCCCTGCTCGCTGTCCCGTCGGGCGAGGCGATCGCGCTGCTTGCCGGAGTCGCCCGGGCCGGAGCGGTGGCCGTCCCGCTGGGAACGCGCCTGACCCGTCGCGAGATCGCCGACGCGCTGGACGAGACGTCGCCGGCCCTGCTGGTCCACGACGCGGACCTTGTCGACGCCGCCGGCGGTCACGGGGTGCTCGCGCTCGTGCCCGCCGCGCTCCTCGCCATGGCAGGCGGGGCCCCCCGGCGCAGCGTCGACGTCGACCGGGAGGCTCCCGCCGTCGCGGTCCTCACCTCGGGCACCACCGGCCGCCCGAAGGCGGCGCTCCTCTCGCACCGCGCGCTCGCCGCCAGCGCCGCGGCGAGGACGGCCGTCCTGCCGCCGGCGACGGGCTGGCTGCTCTGCCTCGGGCTGGCCCACGTTGCCGGGCTGGGGGTCGCGTGGCGCGCCCTCGGCGCCGGGTTGCCCCTGCGCGTCGTCGACGGCT
>CAZVPS010000292.1:0-2879 GCA_964629105.1 uncultured Anaerolineaceae bacterium | reverse complement strand
CCGTCAGGCCGGTCCACAGGCCCGGCGCGCCCCCTCCCCCTCCGACCCGGCGCGCCCCCTCCGGCCCGGCGTGCGTTCTCCGGCCCGGCGTGCGTCCGACGCAACACCACGCAGCCGGTCGGTGCCCGTCGGCACGTTCTCGCAGGTTAGCCGCAAGAAAGCTGCCACCCAGGGGTCCCGGCCCTCGCCGGCCGCACGACCGCGGCAGGGAGACTGCCGGCCAACGCACTGATCCTGTCGTCGGTGCCGCCGGCCGGTCGGCGGGGCTCACGGTCGTGCGTTGAACGCAAGGTCGTCGGCGGGGCCGGGCCGTAGCGTGGAACGCGGGGGCAGTGTGCGCGGCGGCGTTTCGCTCGGTTTGACGCGGCAGCCCCGCACGGGCGACACTTCGCGTGAAGGGGAGTAGTCCCTCTCCGGCCGATCGACATGCTGGCGCCTCGGCGCCCGGTCGCCGGGCCCCTCGTGGGCGGACGAGACCTTCGACCAGCACCCATCCCCTGGGTGCCGGGTCGAGGTCGCACCCCGCCCGGCGCCCCCCGACCGGAGGCCTTCGTGGACGCATTCTGGCTGAGCTTCGGCGTCATCCTGCTCGCCGAGCTCGGCGACAAGAGCCAGCTCATGGCCCTCGCCTTCGCGGCCCGCTTCCCGGCGCGGACCGTGCTCATCGCCGTGACGATCGCCACGCTCATCGTGCACGCGTTCTCGGTGCTGCTCGGGTCGGCCGCCGCGCTCGCGCTCCCGACGAACGTCATCAAGGTGGTCGCCGGCCTCGCCTTCTTCGCCTTCGCCGCGTGGACGCTGCGCGGCGACCACCTCGGCGAGCGCGAGGAGTCGCGGGCCGCGCGATCCGCCCGCTGGGTGATGCTCACCATCGGGACGGCCTTCTTCCTGGCGGAGCTGGGCGACAAGACGATGCTCGCGACCGTCACCCTGGCCACGACGGAGGAGCCCATCGGGACGTGGCTCGGCTCGACCGCGGGGATGGTGGCGGCCGACGCGCTGGCGATCGGTGCTGGGGCGGTGCTCGGATCGCGTCTCCCCCAGCGGGCCATCCAGGTCTTCGCGGCGGCGGCGTTCGTCGTCTTCGGGGTGTTGCTGATCCTTGAGGGCCTGGGCGTCCTCTGACGCGGTGGCACGACGCCGCCTATGCCCTGTTACATCATCTCGCGCGGTGCTGTTATCATCAGTCCCGTGATCAGGACGCAGATCTCGCTCACCGAGGACCAGATGCGCCGCCTTCGCGGCGAGGCGCACCGGCGGCGGGTGTCACTTGCGTCCGTCGTGCGCGAGGCGATCGACCGGGTCGTCCCGGACGATGACATCGAGCGCGCCCGCCGGATCGAGACGATGCTCGCTGCGGCCGGAGGCGCGGCGTCCGGGAGCGGCACCGTCGCGCGGGATCACGACGACGTCCTGGCGGGCGACCGCTGGTGACGCTCTTCGTCGATTCCAGCGGGATCCTCGCCCTCGTCGATCGGGACGACCCTGCTCACGCGGCGATCGTCGCCGCCTTCGAGCGCGGACGAAGAGAGCCGCTCGCCACGCACGCGTACATGATCGTCGAGACGCTCGCCGTCGCACGCCGACGGTACGGCCCGGCAGTGGCCGCCGATCTGATCGACCGCGTGTTCCCCGCCCTGGACGTGGCGGCGGTCGACGCCGATCTCCATTCCGGTGCCCTGGCGGCGTTCCGCGAATCGATCGAATCGTCGGTCTCGCTCGTCGACCGCACGAGCTTCGCCTTCATGCGCCGGGAGGGGATCGAGCGCGCGATCGCGCTCGACACGAACTTCCGCACCGCGGGGTTCGAGACGCTCCCGTAGGCCCGCCCGGTCCGCGCGGCCGTTTCGGCCTGGCCTACCCGCAGAAGTGGCGGACGACGTCGTAGAGGACCGGGAGCCCGAAGCGGAGCGCCTCGACGGAGACGCGCTCGTCGTCGCCGTGGAAGAGGGCCAGGAACTGGTCGTCGGGCCCCAGGAGGAGCGGTGAGAACCCGTAGGTGGGGATCCCGATCTTCGCCGTGTGCTTGGCGTCCGTGGCCCAAGTCGCCATCGCGGGAAGCGGGCGCCCAGGTGGCCGGGTCGAGGGCGGTCGAGGGGCGCGGGGCGCGGGCGCCGGCCGACGACGCCGCGGTCCCGGTCACCCGCCGCTTCGCATCGTCACGAGCTGGGTCACGAACCCGATGAGGGTCAGGACCGTCGGGATCCCCACGAGGAGAGCGACGAACAGGACCAGGAGGCGAGTGAGCCGCCGCTCGTCCGCGACGCGCTCGGGGGGAGCCTTGTCCTCGCCGCCGAGGGCGAAGTGGGCGTCGAGCCCTCGCGGGCGATCGGCCTCGGCCCATGGATGCGGCTCCGGGACGGGGTCAGGTTCCCTCCCGGGGTGCGGGGCGGGCGCCGCGTTCATGTCACGCGGGTGTTCGTCGGCCATGGCCCGGATGATGCGCCCTATCCGCGCGCCGCGTCGTTCCGCCCGACCCAGCTACCTGCGGGCCGGCCCAGTCGCTGCATTCCTGGATCCGGCACTGGCGGGCCTGGTTGCACCCGAGGGTGGGTGCAGGGAGCGCGCACAACGGCCCGCGAGCCTCGATGGGGGCGCCAGCGAGCGATCCCGCGCAATCTGGGGAGCATGCTGCCTCATCCACGGTGGTCGTGGGGGCACGGTGCGGCACGGCCGCCGACCTTGGGCGCGGTGAAGCCCGCCATCCACGAATGGGACGACTACGGGTGGCCGGATCCCGGCGCGGGCCGAGCGTGGCACCGCCCCGGTGAGTCGCCGCAGGGTCGAGGGAGGTCGGCGCACGACCGGCCGCTGCGCCCCTCCGTGCAGCCGGCTACCCAAGGGCCGCCGCCGCGGGCTCGACGATCGCCCGCAATTCG
>CAZVPS010000291.1:0-2937 GCA_964629105.1 uncultured Anaerolineaceae bacterium | reverse complement strand
GCCGGGCCCATCCTCAAGGGCGGTTTCGACTACGTGACGCCGCTCTACGCCCGCCACAAGTACGACGGCACGATCACCAACACGGTCACCTACCCGCTGACGCGGGCCCTCTACGGGCGGCGGATCCGGCAGCCGATCGGCGGCGACTTCGGCGTCTCCGGCGACCTCGTCCGCCACTACCTGGCCCAGGAGGACTGGACCCCCGAGGTCAGCAAGTTCGGGATCGACATCTGGATGACGACGCACGCCCTCGTCGGCGGGTTCGCGGTCTGCGAGACGCGACTCGGCGCCAAGGTCCACGACCCGAAGGACCCCTCGGCGGACCTCGGGCCGATGTTCCGGCAGGTCGTGGGGACGATCCTCGCGCTGGCCGGCCGCCACGCCGACGCGTGGCTCGAGATCCGCGGCAGCCACGAGGTCCCGGCCTACGGCTTCGAGCGCTGGGTGGAGCCCAGCCCGCTCCAGGTGAACACGCTGCGCCTTCTCTCGGAGTTCGGGGCCGGGCGGGTGACCCTGGCCGACACCTGGCGGGCGATGCTCGCCCCCGACCACGCGGCGGTCGCCGAGGAGCTGGCGATCGAGGCGGGGAAGCTCGCCGAGCGGGCGGGCCGGCGCCTGGGGATCGGCGGGGCCGAGAGCGGCGCGACCGGCGTCACCACCGACGAGATGAGCGAGGCCGTCGCCGGCTTCCATTTCCCCGACGAGCTGTGGGCGGGGATCGTCTACGACCTCCTCGTCGCCGCCCGTTTCGGCGCCATCCCGCTCGAGCGCCTCGTCGCCGCCCTCGTGCCCCTCTACTTCGGGCGCGTGGGGAGCCTCGTCGTGGAGAGCCGCAACCTGGCCCAGGACGACGCCGAGGAGCGCGTCGAGCGCCAGGCGCGGGCCTACGAGCTCCGGAAGCCCTACCTGGTCGAACGCTGGAGGGCGGCGGACGAGGAGGCCGCCCGGGTCGCCGGCGGCCGGCCGGGAGACGACGCCGGCGGCCGGCCGGGAGAGCCCGCGTGAGCCCCCGCGCGCCGCTCCCGGCGCGAATCCTCATCCCCGTCGCCAACCCGGCGACCGCCGAGGACCTCGTGCGGATCGGCGCGGAGATCATGGACCCGCGGACCGGCGAGCTGACCGTCCTGGGCATCGTGGAGGTCCCCGAGGACGTTGCCCTCTCCGAGGGCGCGACGCGCGCGCGGCAGGCCCGGCGCCTCCTCCAGAAGGTCCTCGACTACGCCCCGCAGGGGACGCGGATCCGGCCGCTCGTCCGGATCGGGCGCCGCGCGGCGGAGGGAATCGTCGAAGCGGCCACCGAGGTCGACGCCGACCTGCTCATCTTCGGGTGGGGCGGACGTCCCGGCGGCCGTGGCGCGGCCGCCGGTCCGATCTTCTCGGCCACGATCGACGCCGTCGTCCGCGAGCCCCCCTGCGACATCGCCGTCGTCAAGCAGCGCCCATTCGGCGAGGTCCGGCGGATCCTCGTCCCGGTGCGCGGCGGCCCGCACGCCGAGCTCGCCCTGGAATTCGCCGACGCTCTCGCCCGCCGCCACGGCGCCCGGATCGTCGTGCTCCACGTGATCCCGCCGGGCGTCACCAGCAGCGTCCGGGCCCAGGCCGAGCAGGCCCTCGCCTCGTTCCTCAAGCAGCACGCCCGCGGCCACGCCGATGGGCTCCTCCTCGAGGCCCCCAACGTCCGGAACGCCATCCTCCGCGAGGCCGAGAAGGCCGACGTCGTGATCATGGGCGCCTCCGCGGCGCCGGGGGGAACCGCCGCCGACGCCTTCCTGTTCGGCGCACTTCCGGAGGCGATCGCCGCCCGGGCGACGCCGCCCGTCATCGTGGTCAAGACGCGGGAGCGGATCGGGGAGGCAACGTTCGAGGAGCTGGCGGGCCGGGCGGAGTCGCTGGCCGCCGCCGACCGGGCGGCGGAGGAGTCGCGGGCCGTGCCGGCCCGCGTGGAGCGGTGGTTCGCCGAGTCCAACTTCCACCACGGCGAGTACCGCAACCTGCGCCGGCTCGTGGAGCTGAAAAACCAGCAGGGACTTACCGTTAGTCTCGTCTTACCGACGCTGAACGAGGAGGCTACGATCGGCGAGATCGTGGCGCGCGCCCGGCGCGTCCTCGTCGACGGCGTGCCGCTGGTGGACGAGCTGCTCGTCATCGACTCCGCGTCGGCCGATCGCACCCGCGAGATCGCCGAGTCGGAGGGGGCGCGCGTCGTCCAGCACGCCGACGTTCTGCCCCGCTACGGCTCGTATCGCGGCAAGGGCGAGGCCCTCTGGAAGAGCCTCTTCGAGACGAGCGGCGACCTCGTCGCCTGGTGCGACACGGACGTCCGGAACTGGCACCCGCGGATGGCCTACGGGACGCTCGGCCCGCTCCTCGCGGAGCCGCGGATCCAGTACGTGAAGGGCTACTACCAGCGCCCGATCGTGGAGGACGGCGTGCTGAAGGAGGGCGGCGGCGGGCGCGTCACCGAGCTCGTCGCGCGGCCGCTCATCAACCTCTTCTTCCCCGACCTGTCGGGCTTCATCCAGCCGCTCTCCGGCGAGTACGCCGGGCGGCGAAGCCTGCTCGAGACGATCCCCTTCTTCACCGGCTATGCCGTCGAGATCGGGCACCTGGTCGACATCAGCGAGCGCGTCGGACTCGCCGGCCTGGGCCAGGTGGACCTCGAGCGGCGGGTCCACCGCAACCAGGAGCTGGAGGGCCTCTCGCGGATGAGCTTCGTGATCCTCCAGGCGGTCATGAAGCGGCTGGAGGAGCGGCGGCGAGCGCGTCTGTTCGCGGAGCTGGGCTCGACGATGAAGCTCCCGCGCTTCGGCGACGATCACCTGGGCCTCGAGGTGATCGAGCTTGCCGACCGCGAGCGCCCGCCGATGATCCGGATCCCCGAGCATCTCGAGAGACCCCCGACCAGCCTCCGCGGGCCGGACGGCGCGGGCGGATAGC
>CAZVPS010000290.1:0-2938 GCA_964629105.1 uncultured Anaerolineaceae bacterium | reverse complement strand
GCTCGGCCCCGATGAACGAGATCGCGAGGGCGCCGGCGATCGCGTAGACGAGGAACGCGAACTCCCAGCCCCAGTAGCGGCGGCTGAGGTTGAAGTTGCGCTCGATGAACGCGAACGACGCGCCGAGCTCGCGCGACGCCGCGCTCATCGGGCGGCGGAGGGTCGTCACTGGTCGTCCTCCGGGGCTGCCTCCTCGACGTCCTCGTCGAGGGAACGGCCGGTGTAGGTCAGGAACACGTTGTCGAGCGTGGGCGGGAGGCCCGTCTCGCGGGCGACCCGGGCCTTGAGGCCGTCCGGGGTGTCCTCGGCGACGAGGCGCCCCTGGTCGAGGATGGCGATCCGGTCGCAGAGGCGGTCGGCCTCGGCCATGTCGTGCGTGGTCAGCAGGATCGTCGCGTCGTGCGTCGCCCGGAGGTCCTCGATGAACGACTGCACCTCGAGCTTCGAACGGGGGTCGAGCCCCGTCGTCGGCTCGTCGAGGAGGAGGAGCGTGGGCGAGGTCAGCAGGGCTCGCGCGATGGCGACCTTCTGCTGCATTCCCCGGCTCATCTGCTCGATCGGGCTCCCCAGCCGCTTCTCGGCGATGCCGAGGCGGGCGAGGATGCGGATCGCCTCCGCTCGGGCCTCGCCGGCGTGGAGGCCGTAGAGGCGGGCGGCGAAGGCGAGGTTCTCGTAGGGCGAGAGCTTCTTGAAGAAGGCGGCGTCGACGCTCACCCGGTTGATGAGGCGCTTGACCGCCATCTCGTCCCGCTCCACGTCGTGGCCGAAGATCTCCGCGCGACCCCGGTCCAGGGTCAGGAGGGTCGACACGAGGCGAATGAGGGTGCTCTTGCCGCTCCCGTTGGCGCCGAGGACGCCGTAGATCTCACCCCGCTCGACGCGCAGGGAGACGTCGGCGATGGCGACGACGGGCTTCTTCTTGCGGCCCACGGCGAACGTCTTGGAGACGCCCTCGAGGTGGAGCGCAGGAGGCCCGGCGGGCCGCGTCGCGGCGGGTCGGGCGGTTTCGACCGGGACCGGGGCGATCGTCTCGTCGTGCGCCGAGACGGGCTGCCGGAGCACGATCTTCGGTTCGGTGAGGGTGCTGCTCACGGTTCTCTCCGTTCGTCTCGGTGATGGGCGATCCCGGTGGAGGGGGGCTGATGGCGGCCTTCGGTCGTCGAGAGACGAGAAGAGCCGCGGGGCCCGACGTCATCCCTGCGTCGTGGGCCCGCGGCTCCGGGTCGCCGCCCCGCGCTGCGCGGGGCAAAGAAAAAGCCGCTGGGCCCTGATCTGGCCCGCGGCTCCGGTCCTGCCTGGCGGCGCTGCCGCCGCGTGACTAGGCCGAGCTGGGCACAGATCGCCCGCAGAGCGCGCCGATGGGGGCGGTGCAGGACCGCTCCCGGGCGCTCATGAGGAAGATCCGGTTGCTCATTCGGTGACTCACGCTCCGTCTGTCGTGGACGCGGAACTGCCGCGCCGCGGCGGACACTACGCCTGCCGTCGCCGGCCTGTCAAGTCGCGATCTCGCGTTATGTCCACGCGCCCGGGCGGATCATCTCCCGGCCGCCAGAGCGGAATCGCCGCGCCGAGTCTCGGCAGCATCAACGGCGCCCCGTGCCGCCACGAAACCCCGCTTCGGGGGATGGGATTCGGCTCGTTCGGCGCGGGTTTCGTGCCTACCGAACGCTCCGGCTATTCCCTGGGGACTCGGCGCGGTCTCAGGCGAAGTCGAGGCGGGCGACGACGTGCGGCGCGCCGCCGCTCACCGAGGTCGTCTGGGCAGCGATCCGGAAGCCGGCCCGCTCGAACATCGAGCGCGTGCCGACGTAGGCGCCGGTGTCGGGGACCCGTCCTCCGCCCGCCGCGGCCGGGTCGATGGGGTAGCCCTCGACGGCGGCGGCACCGGCCGCCCGCGCGTGGTCCACGGCCGCCGCCAGGAGTGCGGACGCGACGCCGCGGCCGCGGACGTCCCGGGAGACGACAAAGCAGCTCACGGACCAGGGGAGGGGGCCCTCGACGCGGGGGATCACGCGCGAATGCTCGATCCGCTGGTATTCGGGGCGGGGAGCGAGACCGACCCAACCGATCGCGCGATCGTCCTCGAGGGCGACCAGGCCGGGCGGCGGCCCCTGTTCGACGAGCGCGTGGAGACGCTCGCGGTTGGCGGCCGGCGTCGCGTTGGAGAAGTCCTTCGAGCGGACACGCCAGAAGATGCACCAGCAAAACCGGGTGTCGGGCCCGCCGCGATGGGCGAACAGATCGACGAGGGCGTCCCACGTGGCGGGGGAGACAGGCTCGATCCTCATCGTCGGTTCCGGAGCTGCCGCGCCGCGTCGTGCCGCTTCGTGCCGCGCCGCGTCGTGCCCGGTCGCGCCGAGTGGCCTCGATCAATCGTTCTGCTTGGAGCGTTCCTCGGCCAGCTGACGCTGGACTTCGCGCTCCACGTCGTCGTCGCGCCGGTTCCTGGCGCGACGACCGAGCCAGAACCCGATCACGATCGGCCACAGGAAGCTCGTGATCGCGCCGGTCACCACGGCGACGACGTACCACGGCATGAGGTCCGTGGGCTTTGCGACCGTGCTCAGCCACAGGATCAGGAATGTGGCGAGCGCCCCGACGGAGACGCCGAGCAATCGCTGGATCATGGGTCTCCTCCTTGCGGGTCCGTCCGCCCCCGGCGCGCAGTATCGCCCACGCCGACGTCGGCGCGCTTGACTCCGCGCCATTTGACGCCCCGGAGCGGCCGGGGCTACGCTCGCGGGCCCGCAGCCCTGCCGGAGCGTGCCGTGCCGCCGTCGCCAGCCTCCCCGTCGATCCTCGCGGGCCTCGTCGCCGCAGGCGTCCTCGACGCGGCCACCGCGGCGCTCGCGTGGCTCCTGCTCGAGCGCGGCGTGCCCGCGCTCGTCGCCGGGCGGGAGCCGGCCGTCGTTGACGCGCTCCTCGACGGGCTGGTGGC
>CAZVPS010000289.1:0-2959 GCA_964629105.1 uncultured Anaerolineaceae bacterium | reverse complement strand
CTGACCGGCCAGAAGCTCCTCTTCAACTACTTCCGGATCGGCGGCGTCAACGGCGACCTGAACCACGAGTTCATGAGCCGCCTGGGCGACTGGATGGGCCGCGCGGGCGCGCAGCTCGAGGCCGGCATGGGCCTCCTGAACGAGAACGAGATCTTCGTCCGGCGGGCCCGGGGCATGGGCGTGATCGACCGCGAGACGGCGCTCCGGATGTGCGTGACCGGCCCGAACCTGCGGGCCTCCGGAGTCCCCTTCGACCTCCGCCGGGCCCACCCGTACAGCGTCTACCCGGAGCTCGACTTCGACGTCCCGACGCGCAGCGAGGGCGATTCGCTGGCCCGCTTCCTGCTGCGGGTGGACGAGGTCCGCCAGAGCCTCCGGATCATCGACCAGTGCCTCCACCAGATGCCCGATGGGCCCGTCTCGGCCCGGGTCCCGCGGCTGCTGCGGCCGCGTCCCGGGCGGGCCTTCAGCGCGGTCGAGGCGCCGCGCGGGCAGTACTCCACCTACGTCGTCAGCGACGGCACCGACCAGCCGTTCCGGATGCGGATCCACGACCCCAGCTTCCTGCACCTCCAGCTGATGGGCCTGCTCATGCCGGGCAACCTCCTCCCGGACACGATGGCGATCATGGCCTCGCTCGACCCGGTCATGGGCGGCGTGGACAAATGACGGCCGCTCGCCGATGACCGCCGTGACGTCCTACTGGAACCGGCTCTCGCTCCCCTCGCGGGTGCTCCTGGTCCTCCTGCCGACGCTGCTCGTCCTGGGCGGCGTGGCGACGGTTGCCGTCGTCCTGCTGGTGCCGCCGCTTCTCGACTTCCTGGGGGCGAACCCGGGCCTCGTCCGCTTCGCCATCGCCGTGCTGCTCGTCATCGTGGCCACCATCCCGACGGCCTTCGTGATCATCCTCCTGGAGCTGAAGGTGATCGCCCGGATGAACCTGCGGGTGGGACCCGACCGGGTGGGGCCCTTCGGGCTGGCCATGAGCGTGGTCCACGGGCTGAAGGTGCTCTCGAAGGAGGACTACACCCCGCGCGGCGTTGACGTCCCGATCTTCACGATCGCCCCGGTCGCGGTCTTCCTTGCGACGATCATGAGCTTCCTCGTGATCCCGTTCGCGCCTGGCCTGATAGCGCAGGACTTCAACATCGCCCTGCTCTACTTCTTCGCGATCGGCGGCCTCAACGTCGTGGGCCTGATGATGGCCGGCTGGGCCAGCTTCAACAAGTACAGCCTCCTGGGGGCGCTGCGCGCGGCGGCCCAGGCGGTCAGCTACGAGATCCCGCTCACCCTCTCGGTGGTGGGCGTGATCATCCTGGCCGGGACCATGAGCCTGGGCTCCATCGTGGAGCAGCAGGCCGGGTCGTTCCTGGACTGGAACGTCTGGAAGCAGCCCCTGGGCCTGCTCATCTTCTTCATCGCCGGCATCGCGGAGGCGAACCGGACCCCGCTCGACATGACCGAGGCCGACCAGGAGATCGTGGCCGGCTTCGCCACCGAGTACTCCGGGATGCGCTTCGGCTTCTTCTTCTTCGCCGAGTACGTCAACGTCTTCGTCATCTCGGCGATGACCGCCGTCCTCTTCTTCGGGGGCTGGAACGCCCCCTTCGACTGGCCGTTCCCCATCGAGCTGGCGCTCGATCCGGGGAGCCTGGGGCTGGGCCTCCTCTTCGTGGTGGGGCTGGCCCCGGTGCTGGGAACCGGCCTCCTGGCGCTTCCCTTCTGGCTCGGCTCCTCGCGGATCTCAGCGCTCCAGGCGCTCGTGATCGGGTTCGTCCTCTTCAACGTCCTGGCCGTGGGCGCCTTCCTCGGCTGGGCGTTCATCAGCTTCGACTGGGTCGTGGGCCTCTTCTGGATGATGGCCAAGAGCTACGTCTTCGTTCTTGTCTTCGTCCAGATGCGGGCGACCTTCCCGCGGGTCCGCGTGGACCAGCTGATGGGCTTCGCCTGGAAGTGGCTGCTGCCCGCCTCTCTCCTCAACATCTTCGCGACCGCCATCGCGGTCTCGATCGTGGGTAACCGGTGAGGGGGCCGCGATGAGCAGCATCCCGGGGCTCGGCCTGGTCAAGGGCATGGCCCTCACCCTGCGCCGCTTCTTCCAGCCCCCCTTGACGATCAAGTACCCCGAGGTGGACGCGGACATCGCGGTGAAGTACCGCGGCCGACTCCAGCTCCTCCACGACGAGCACGGCACGCTCAAGTGCGAAACCTGCTTCCAGTGCGCCCAGGCCTGCCCGATCGAGTGCATCGACATGGGCGGCACGGACACGAAGGGCCGCTACGCGGTCCACTGGGGCGCAGCCGAGACGTACGGCGAGCGGCGCACGGAGTCGGCGCTCCGCCGGGCCGGGCGCGAGGTCCCCGACGCGCTGTACACGTCCTTCGAGCCGGCCGACCTCGACGCGGTGGACGCAATCCTGGAGGACCACGACCACGACCCGCACCGGATGCTCTCCATCCTGGAGGCGGTCCAGGCGAAGTTCGGCCACCTGCCGGTCGCGGCGCTGAAGCGGATCAGCCATCGGACGGGCGCCTGGTACGCGATGATCTACGGAACCGCCAGCTACTACCGCCACCTCCGCTTCGAGCGGACCGTGGAGGAGGTCGCCGTCTGCCGTTGCACGGCCTGCCTGATGGCCGGCGGCGGCCGGCTCGCCGAAGCGATCGGCGCCGCGCTGCGGACCGGGCTGGGCCGGCCAACCCCGGACGGCCGGATCCGCTTCGACTGGCTCTCCACGCATCAGCCCGGCGCCGCCTCCCCGCTCGTGGCCCTCGACGGCGAGGCCCAGCCGGAGGTGACCGCCGCCAACGCCACCGCCTGGGCGCAGGCGCTCGCCGGGGAGCACCCGGCCACCCGCACGGTCCACTGAGCCGATGGTCACGATCCTCGCGACCCCCGCCGGCCGGCCCCGCCCGATCCTGGGCGACGCGGCGGCAACGGTCCCGGCCGACCTCGACG
>CAZVPS010000288.1:0-2969 GCA_964629105.1 uncultured Anaerolineaceae bacterium | reverse complement strand
AGGACCGCCACCGCCACGACCACGGCCAGCGCCAGGATGACCCCGAACTCCACGAAGCCCTGGCCTGCCGCTCCCGGCGCCGGCCGGCGAACCCCCTTCACGCGTCGGCGGACACGGGCGGGAGCGGGAAGCGCGCCGTGACGCCGCGGCCGTCCCCCGCGAACTCCACGCGACCCCCGGCCGCCGCGGCCCGCTCGTCGATCTCGCGGCGGATGGTCGCGGTCAGGACGGCCACGCTGCCGTGGGCGGCCGCCTGGGCCCGGCGATCGTCCACCATCTCGCGGAGCGCGGCCGGCATGTCGGCGCGCGGCTCCTCCTCGGGGACCTCCAACGAGGCCGGGTGGACCGCGCGGACGGCCACCTCCAGCTCCTCGCCCCAGTCCAGCGTGAGGATGACCTTCTCCGGGTGCCCGCCCACCAGGCCCGCCACGGCCTCGTCGGCGACGCGAAAGATGGCGCTCTCGAGCTCCATCGGGAGGCGGCGGTCCGACCCCAGCGACTCGAACTCGACCGGCACCCCTGTCCTCCGGCTCCGGTCGCGGGCGACGCGGCGCAGCGTCGGGACGGGCCCCAGGTCGTCGAGGACCATGGGCCGGACGTCGAAGATGAACGCCTTGGTCGCCTCCAGGGTGCGCTGGACCATGGCGGTGAGCTCCCGCACCTCGGCCCGCGCCGCCACCGGGTCGCGATCCAGGAGGCGCTCCACGATCTGCGCCTGCAGGACGATGTTGGTCAGGCTCTGGGCCGGCCCGTCGTGCATGGCCCGGGCGATGTCGCGGCGGAGGTCCTCCTGGACGGCCAGGATCACCCTGCGGACGGCGGGCGTGACGCCCGACATGGCCGGGCCGGGTGCCGCGCCGACAACGGCGCCGGTCGCCCCGGCGGCCGTCTCCAGGGGACCGACCGCTTCCCGGACGCGGGCCAGCCCGTCACGGTAGCGCTCCAGGATCTTCTGCTTGCCCGCGAGGACCTCCAGCTGGGCCTCCATGACGGCGGCCCGCCGGGTGAGCGTCATCACCTGGACGTTCGCATCGGCGAGCTCGGCCGGAGCGGCGCGTGCGCCGAGACCCGTGAGGCGCTCGGCCGCCTGCGCCCGCTTCTGCTCGTGCCGGCCCGCCTCGTTGCGCGCCTGCCCGACGAGCAGCTCGATCTCGGCCAGCTCGCGGGCCAGCCCCTCGAGCTCGCGGTCGAGCGTCTCGCCCAGCGCGCTGGAAGGATCTGCCATGGGCGCGGGTCAGTCCTCCGGCATCCTGATCCAGCCCTGGCGCATCGCGTACACCACGGCCTGGGTCCGGTCGTTGACCGCCAGCTTGCGCAGGATCGAGCTCATGTGGTTCTTCACCGTCTGCTCGCTGATCGAGAGCTGGTAGGCGACCTGCTTGTTCGTCATCCCCTGGGCGATGTTGTCCAGGATCTCGACCTCGCGCGGGGAGAGCGGGGCGAAGATCGGGGCGGCCTCCTGGCCGTAGATCGCCAGCTCGCGGAACTCCTTGAGCACGCGGGAGGCGACCGCCGGCTTGGCGAAGACCTTGTCGTTGATCAGGAACTCGCCGGCGGCGACCCGGCGGATGATCGTGACGAGGTCGTCGGGACCCACGTCCTTGAGGATGAAGGCGGCGGCTCCGGCGCGGATCGCCTGGAAGAGCGCCTCCTCGTCCTCGTCGGAGGCCAGGATGATGATCCCGGTCGCCGGGAGGTCCCGCTTGATCTTCTGGGTGGCGTCGATCCCGCCCGGGGCGGGGAGCGTGAGGTCCATGAGGATGATGGCGGGGTCCGTCTCCAGCGCCACGTCGTGGGCGGAGCGACCGTCGTCGGCCTCGCCCACGATCTCGAAGTCGGGCTCCCGCTCCAGGATCGCCCGCATGCCGACGCGGACGAGGGCGTGGTCGTCGACGAGCAGGATCCGGATCCGCTCGTCGACGCCGCGCCGGTCGGGACCACCCCGCCGGCGGTCCGGCCCGGGATAGGTCATGCGCTGCCTCCTCTCTCAGGGACGGGAACGTCGAGCACCACGACGGTGCCGTTCGCGGGCTGCGAACGCACCTCGAACGCGCCGCGGACCAGCTCGGCCCGCTCGCGCATGAACTGCAGCCCGAAGGTGCGCCGCCCGGTGGCGGCGGGGTCGAAGCCGCGACCGTCGTCGCCGACCTCCAGGACCCAGCGATCGCCGTCGCGCCGAGTGGCGAGCCGGACGTGGCGCGCCCCGGCGTGCTTCCGGACGTTCTGGAGCGCCTCCTGCAGGACGCGCAGGACCACCACCTGCCCCGCGTCGTCGAGGTCGTCGGGCGACGCCGCCAGGTCGACCGCCACCGCGGCCCCGGTCAGCGCGTGGAGCGTGGCAGCCGCGTCGCGGATCGCCCCGTCCAGGCCGACCTCGTCGAGGATCGGGGGCCGGAGCCGGCTGATGAACGCGCGCACTTCGCCCAGCTCGCGCCGCAGCCGCTCGCGCAGGAAGCGGAGCTCGATGCGCGCGGCGGGCCGGTCGCGGTCCAGGATCTTCTCGATGTACTCCACGCCGAAGATGGCGTTGGCGAGGGCCTGCGCCGGTCCGTCGTGGATCTCCTGGGCCAGCCGGGTCCGCTCCGCCTCGCGCGCCTCCACGATGCGCATCTGGAGGTCGTCCGCCAGGTCCGGCGCCGTCGGGTCCGCGAGCAGGGAGGCGTCCCCGCGTTCCAGGAAGAGCCACGTGCGCTCCAGGCCGCGCACGGCGAGCTCCAGGCGTGCGAGCTCCGCCTGGCGGTCGCCCAGCTCGGAAGTTCGCAGGGCGATGCGGCGGCGCAGCTCCGCCGACCGGCCCTCCTCGGCGGCGGCCTCCGCGGCCTCCACGGTGGCCACGGCGTCGGTCGGCGCCGGGCACTCCGCGTTGCTCTCGTTCGTCGCGAAGGCGCCGGTTTCGAGATCGGCGAGGGCCCGGTCGGCCTGGTCCAGGGCGTCGCGGTCCTCGTGCCAGCCGGCCAGGCTCTCGTGGA
>CAZVPS010000287.1:0-2977 GCA_964629105.1 uncultured Anaerolineaceae bacterium | reverse complement strand
GCGCGAGCGCGCAGCGGACGGCCTCGCCGTCGTCGGCCAGCTCCACGATCGCCGGCCCGTGCGGGAGCCGGAGGCTCCGGCGGTAGACGCCGTCGACCACCTCCTCCACGCCTGGCACGGCGCGCAGCGCGAGGAAGCGCAGGAGGGCCGGCCAGGCGAACGGCGCCCGGCGGGCCAGCCGGAGGACGATCCTCCCGGCCGGAGCGGCCTCGCCCGGGCGGCGCGCCTCGCGCAGCGCCGTGGGCGCGGTCGCGAACACCTCGCGGATCGTCGCGTTGAACTGGCGCAGGGAGCCGAACCCGGCGGCGAAGGCGACCTCGGTGACCGGCAGGTCGGTCGTCTCGAGGAGCAGCCTGGCGACGTGGGCCCGCTGGGCACGTGCCAGGGCGAGGGGCCCGGCGCCGAGGTCCGCCAGGAGGCGGCGGCGAACCTGGCGTTCGCTGTACCCAAGGTGACTGGCAAGGCCGGGCACGCCTTCGCGCTCCACGACCCCATCGGCGATCAGGCGCATCGCCCTGCCCGCGAGGTCGCCCGTCAGATCCCAGGCCGGCGAGCCCGGCACCGCACCCGGGATGCAGCGCTTGCAGGCGCGGAACCCGGCCTCCTGCGCCGCTGCAGCCGTCGGGTAGAAGCGGACGTGCTCGGCCCGCGGCGTCGTGGCCGGGCAGCTGGGCCGGCAGTAGATCCCGGTGGAGGTGACCGCAGTGAAGAACCAGCCGTCGAAACGAGGGTCGCGGCCCTGGACGGCGCGGTAGCGGCCGGCGAAGTCGAGGTCGAGCACCATGGCCGGAGGATCGCACCTCGGGGCGGCCGATGCTAGCGGGATTCGGACATCGCGAGCGCGCGGGGGCGTGCGCCCGCGCCGTTCAGCGAACAGCGGCACCCACGAGAACCGCGCCGACGACCGCCACCGCCACCGCCACCACGGCGAGGAATCGAACGAGGCCGACGATTCGGCGATCCGACGCTGCGGTCGCCCCCGCGGTCAAGGGAGCCCCGGGGGATCCCTGCGGGGCGGCCGGCTGCTGCCAGTACGACGCCAGCGTCGACCGGATCGGCGGCAGCGCGAACCCGAGCCAGAGGCCCGCGAGCAGCCCCCCCACGTGGGCCGCGTTGTCGATCCGGGCGCCGAGCGCGTCGAAGCCGAAGCCGATGATCAGGTTCAGGACGATGAGGCCGCCGATCTGGCTCATGATGGCCCGCCCGCGGCCGTCCAGCACCGGTCGGTGGATGGCGCTCACCGCGAAGAGCACCCCGCACAGCCCGAAGATCGCCCCGGAGGCGCCGACGCTCGGACCGGAGCCGCCGAGGAGGAAGCTGGCCGCGGAGCCCGTCGCCGCAGTCAGGACGTACAGGACGACGAATCGGATCGACCCGTACAGCTGCTCCACGAGCGGCCCGACGAGGTACAGGAAGTACATGTTGAAGAGGAGGTGCAGGAGGCTCCCGTGGACGAGCACGGGGGTCACGAGGCGCCACCACTCGCCCGCCGCCAGGCCCTGCTTGTCCAGCCAGAGGGCGGCCAGGAGGTCCCCGGCGACCGGCTGGAAGGCGAGGAAGGAGACGACGACGGTGACGCCGAGGATCGCGTAGCTGGCCACGGGCCGCGGGTCGTCCGCGCGGCTGCGGGAGAAGTAGCGGCCGGCGGCACGCTTGTCGCCCAGCTCCTTGTTCAGCCAGCCCAGGCGCGAGGCGATCTCCGCCCGATCCTGCGCGGGCGCTCGTCGCTCCGCCGCCCCGTAGGCGTCGCGGGCTCCGCGCAGGTCCCCGCCGCGAACCCTCGCCGCGGCGACCTGCCGGTACGCGCGATAGGTGACCGGGTTCTCTGGAAGCCGGGTCGCCTGCTCCCAGCACTGGCGGGCCCCCTCGTCGTCGTCGAGCCGGTAGAGCGCCTCGCCCGCGCCCACGAGCGCCGCCGCAGTCAACCCCGGGTCGGGCATCCCGACGAGGCGCGAATAGGCAGCCCGCGCGGCGCCGTATTCGCCGGCCGCCAGCAGCTCGTCCGCGCGCGCCAGGAGAGCGGCCGCCGTCGCCCGATCGAGCGGGCCGGGGACGAGGGGATCCGTGGTCGCCGGGAAGGTCATAGCGCCGACCGTACCAGAAGGGCCGCCGAGACGCCGCGGGGTAGACTCGGGGCCATGTGCGGACGGTTCACCCAGCAGCGCCCGAGTGCCGAGCTGGCCGCCCTCTTCGGCGCCGAGGACCTGGCCGAGAGCCCCGGTGAGCGCTACAACCTTGCGCCCCAGCAGCTTGGGCTCGTGGTCGTCGAACGGGACGACCTGCGCCGGGCGATCGTCCCGTATCGCTGGGGCCTGGTCCCGTCCTGGGCGAAAGACGCCAGGATCGGCAACCGCCTCATCAACGCCCGCGCGGAGACGGTGGCGACGACACCGGCCTTCCGGGCCTCATTCCAGAAGCGACGCTGCATCGTCCCTGCGGACGGCTTCTACGAGTGGGAGCGGATGACCCCGGAGATCCGCCAGCCGAACCTGATTCGCCGCGCCGACGGCGAGCCGATGGCCTTCGCCGGCCTGTGGTCGATCTGGCGCGACCCGACGCAACCCGAAGCCGAGCCGATGCGGACCTTCTCGATCATCACCACGACCGCCAACGCGACCCTGGACCCGATCCACGACCGGATGCCGGTCATCCTGCCGGCCTCCGCGTGGACGGCGTGGCTGGCTCCGACGCCGCCCGACCCGGGTGAGCTGCTCGCGCTCCTCCGCCCGGCACCCGATGACCTGCTGGAGCGCTACCCGGTCTCGAAGCGGGTGAACAGCGCGCGCAACGAGGGACCGGACCTCGTGGTCCCGCTGGGCCCGCTGGGGCCGGGGCCCGGGACGCTGCTCCCCGGTTGACCCGCGCACGGGCGGATGCCGCGCGCCGATGGCGCGGCCGCGTGCCGCGTGCCGATGCCGCGGCCGATGCCGGGGCCGATGGCGCGGCCGATGGCGGATCAGCCGCCCGCGACCTCCCA
>CAZVPS010000286.1:0-2979 GCA_964629105.1 uncultured Anaerolineaceae bacterium | reverse complement strand
CTCCCGCCGCGCCGCGTCGGACGCCCGCCGGCGCCGCGCACGGGCCGCCCGGCCGCCGGCCAGCGCCAGGACCAGGACCAAAACGACGGCACCAACCACCCCGGCGACGAGCAGGGCATCCATCGTCAGCGGCGCGCCCCCGCCGACCCGTCGTCGCTGTGCGCCGACCGGAAGGCCTCCGCGGACCCGGACGCGATGATCGTCTCGCCAACCGCGAGCCGGCGTTCGTCGGCGGGGTTCGCCGCGTAGCCGCCGTCGTCGGTGAGGATGGCAAGCACGAAGAGGCCGCGCACTCGAAGCCCGGCGACCGTCTCCCCGTCCAGCCCGCCGTCGGGCGTCACGTGGAGCTCCTCCAGGCTGAACGAGAGCTCCCCGTGGGAGAGCGCGGCGTCGGTGGAGCCGACCCGCCCGTAGCCGCACAGGACGTAGCGGCCGCTCAGCGCCCCGACCGCCTTTGCCATCCGTCGCGTCCGGCTCCTTCCGCTCGTGGCCTCCAGGATGAGGTACTCCGTGACGAGGCCGACCGTCCCGAAGACGAGGACCACGCCCGTCCCCGACATGATCATCGTCCAGATGCGCCCGCTTGCGTCAAGCTCGCGGACTTCCTTGAACCCGACCGTGGTGACGCTGATCACCGTCATGTAGAGGGCGTCCAGGAAGCTCCAGCCCTCGAGGACCATGTAGCCGGCCGTGCCGGCCGCCACGGCGGCCGCGACGATGGCGACCCAGGTCCGGAGGCCCGGCGCGCCGAGGAGCGCCAGGACCGCGTCCCTCGCGCCCGCCTCGCCACCCGGCTTCGCCACGTCCGCTCCTTCGCCCCGGCCTCGCCCGATCCGCGGAGTCCCCACAAGCGTAGCGCGGTCAGCCTGCGCCGGGCGCCTCATCGTCCGGGCTCGCGGTGTCCACCGCCCGGTCGAGGAGGAGGATGACGATGCCGAAGACCAGGAACGCACCCATGAACGCGTAGAGCTGCCCGCTTCCCGAGAGGACGAGCGAGAGGGCCCCGAGGCCGGCACAGATCGCGTAGATGAGCAGGACCGTCTGCGTGTGCGTGAGGCCCAGGTCCAGGAGGCGATGGTGGATGTGGCCGCGGTCCGCCGAGAAGGGCGACCGCCCCCGCGAGAGCCGCCGCACGATGATGTAGAAGGTGTCGATGATCGGCACGCCCAGCACGAGGAGCGCGACCGCCACCTTGGCGCTGCCCAGGATCGAGAGGAGCGCCAGGGTGTAGCCCAGGAACATGACGCCGCTCGTGCCGATGAAGATCGACGCAGGGTGGAAGTTCCAGCGGAGGAACCCCAGGAGCGCCCCCGCCAGGGTGACGCAAACCAGCGCGACGACGGGCTCCGTGGCCGGCCCCGTCACGCTGATGATCCCGAGGGTGACCACCGCGATGAGGGCCACCCCCGACGAGAGGCCGTCGAGCCCGTCGATGAAGTTGATGCTGTTGATCATCCCGCCGGTCCAGACGACCACGAAGATGGCGCCGAAGACGCCCTCCAGCCGGATGGCGCCGGGGCCGAACGGGTTGGCGATGGCCCCGACCGTGATGCCCAGCCCCACCGGGACCAGGGCGACGAGGAGCTGGCCGCCGAACTGCCACCGTGCGCGCAGGTCGAAGCGATCGTCGATCAGGCCGACCAGGACCGCGGCCGCGCCCCCCATCAGGAGGGCGGCGATCTCCGGCCGGGTCAGCGCGTCGAGGGGGCCCCAGAGGCCCACGGTCGCGTCGGCCACGAAGAGCGCGGCCACCACGACGAGGAAGGCGATGGCCACCGCCACGCCCCCGCCCCTGGGCACGGGCGTGATGTTGACGCGGCGCTCATGCGGGTGGTCGACGGCGTCCAGGTGCTGCGCCAGGCGGCGCACGGCCGGCGTCAGGACGAAGGCGAGGGCGGCGGCCGCGAGGAACGCCACCACGGCGGGGCCCAGGAACCCCATGCCGGTCACCGGGTCGTCCCCGGGCGGGCGGCCGTCACGCCTCCGGCAGGCCCGGGACCGGGAAGCGGGCGCAGATGTCGTGCGCCTCGGCCCTGATCCGGGCGTGCTCGGCTGGCTCGTCGCGGGCCAGGAGCGCCTCGACGAGCAGGCGGCCGACCTCCCGCATCTCGGCAGGCCCGAAGCCGCGGGTCGTCGTCGCCGGCGTCCCGACCCGGATCCCCGACGTGACGTTCGGGGGCGCGGGATCGAAGGGGATGGTGTTCTTGTTCACGGTGATCCCGACGTCGTCGAGGAGGCGCTCGGCGTCGCGACCGGTCGTACCGAAGGGCCGGATGTCGATCGAGAAGACGTGGTTGTCCGTGCCCCCGGCGATGATCCGCCCGCCGCGCTGCGCCACCTCGGCGGCCAGCGTCCGGGCGTTCTCCACCGTTCGCCGCTGGTCGTCGCGGAACTCGTCGGTGGCGGCGAGCCGGAGGGCGACCGCTTTCGCGGCGATCACGTGCATGAGCGGGCCGCCCTGGATCCCCGGGAAGACGGCTCGATCGACCGCCGTGGCCAGCTGGGGCGAGGCGAAGATGAGCCCTCCCCGCGGCCCGCGCAGCGTCTTGTGGGTCGTCGTGGTGACGAGGTCGGCGTGGGGGAACGGCGATGGGTGGACCCCGGCCGCGACCAGCCCCGCGAGGTGGGCCATGTCCACGAGGAGACGCGCGCCCACGCCGTGGGCGATCGCGGCGAGGCGCTCGAAGTCGAGGATCCGCGAGTACATGCTGGCGCCGGCGATCAGGAGCTTCGGGCGGACCTCGTCGGCCTGGCGCTCCAGGGCGTAGTAGTCGATCCGCTCCGTCTCGGGGTCGACGCCGTAGTGGTGGGCCTCGAACCACTTTCCGCTCATGCTCACGGGGTGCCCGTGGGTCAGGTGGCCGCCGTGGTCCAGGCGCAGGCCCAGGATCCGGTCGCCCGGCGCCAGCACGGCGAAGAAGGCGGCCTGGTTCGCCTGGGCCCCGGAGTGCGGCTGCACGTTCACGTGGGCGGCGCCCG
>CAZVPS010000285.1:0-2980 GCA_964629105.1 uncultured Anaerolineaceae bacterium | reverse complement strand
TGCGGATCGGGTCGTGGCGCTTCACGGGAGCGACCGCGGGCGCGTGAGGCGCCGCGCGGGCGGCTGACGCGGCCGCGCGGGCGCCGCGGGGCGCCCGACTACGGCAGCGGCTCCGCGTTACTCTCGTCGCCCATGACACCGGCCGTCTGGGCGGCCCGGTACTCCGCCAGGCGCACCGCGAGGGCCTCGTCGGCGAGGGCGAGGATCGCCGCCGCCAGGAGCGCCGCGTTCTCGGCGTTCCCGATCGCAACGGTCGCCACCGGGATCCCGCGCGGCATCTGGACGATCGAGAGGAGCGAGTCGAGCCCGCCCAGGTGCTGCGTCGGGATCGGGACGCCGATGACCGGCAGCTGCGTCTTCGCGGCGAGCATCCCCGGCAGGTGGGCGGCGCCGCCGGCCCCCGCCACGATCACCCGGATCCCGCGCCCCGCCGCCGTCTCCGCGTAGCGGAAGAGGTGGTCCGGCGTCCGGTGGGCGGAAACGACGCGCAGCTCGCAGGGGACGCCCAGCTCGTCGAGGAGCGCCTTCGCCTTCTCGAGGACCGGGAAGTCGGAGCGGCTCCCGCCGACGATGCCGACGCGCAGGACGCCCATCAGAAGGTCGCGATTTCTGCCGGCTCGACGCCGAGTCGATCGGCCATCGCCCGCAGCGTCGCGGCGTGGGGCCGGGAGACCTCGCCCCGCTCGATCCGGGCGATCTCCTTCTCGCTGATCCCCGGGAACCCCGAGCGCGGCACGGCCTTCTGGATCCGCAGCCTCCGCAGCGCGGCTCCGAACGACGGATCCATCTCGATCCGACGCTGGCGCTCGCGCGCCCGGAAGTCGCGATCGAGCTCGTAGAGGATCGCCTCCACGGCGGCCTCGTAGGACCCGAGCCGGAGGCCGATTCCGAAGTCGACCACCTCGACGTCGTCGAAGTCGGGCGCGACACCGGTGGGCGAAGCGTGGAACCAGGCGAACGGAACTGCCATCGTGCTCGCGTCGCCGCGCACGAGGACCAGCTCGGCGGTCTCGTGACTCACGAGGACCCCGACGAGACGGTCTGCTGCGTTCTCGGCGGTCATGGCGTCCAGCATGTCGGAGGTCGTGAGGAAGCGATAGCCCGGGCTGGCCACCACTCGCTCGAAGGAAGCGCGCAGCGACTCGGCGCGATCGGGGCCGACCGGGTCGATCGCAAGGAGGCGCGTGGCTCGCAGCTTCCGAGGGAGGGGCGCCGGCAGCCGATCAAGCGCCCGACGAGAGGTCGCGACGAAGACCGTGCCGCGACGGGCGGCATCGGTCGCTTCCTGCGCCCCGAGGATCCGCACCACCTTCGGTCGAGCCTGTGGATCGCGCCTCTGCTGGACCGCGTAGAGGCTCGTCATTCGTCGCGACCGCGCACCGGGTTCTCCGGGCACCGACGATCCCACGCGTCGACCAGCTGGTCCTGAAGTCCCCGGACAGCCTCGACCAGCGCCGCCGGCACCCGTCGGGGCGGAGGCACCCGGTCCATGAACTGCTGTCTTCGAAGGTCCCATCGCCAGGTTCCCGTCCGGTGGATGAGCGTTGCGTGCGGAGGCTCCCGGGTCTCCCGGTCGTAGATCTTCAGTCGCCACCCGCGTTCCCGCCAGGGATCGGGCAGAGGCACGACCTCAGGCACGTGAGTCGCGGTCCGACATTGAGTATGTCCTCTTCGCGCGAGTCGGTCAAGGGGACAGATCCCGTCCCCGACGTCCGAAGGGATCGGGCTACTGGCCCTGCGCCTTCGTGAAGCCGTCCTCGCCGGCGTAGCGGCGGAGCTTCTCCACGTGGTTCCACGACGGGTAGACCGCGGCGACACGCCCCAGCAGGGCGCGGACGTCCTCGTCGGTCACCGTCCCGCCTTCGCCAGCCGCCACGAACCGGCAGCGGAAGTGGCGGACGTGGTCGGTCGCCGTGGAGGCGCCCGGGTAGGCCACCGTGCCGCGGCTGGAGATGAACTGGAGCCGGAACGCGTCGCCCAGGAGCGCCTCGAGCTTAGGGCCCAGGACCGGCGGGACATCGTCGGACTCGATGAAGATATCGGCCCCGATGAGCGCCTGCCGGATCGCCTCGTAGCGCTCCGGCCCGTAGGTCCAGCGCGGCCGGGGCGCCGCCTCGCCGGACGGCCGCTCCGAGGCGCTGCGCGGCTGGACGGTGGCGGGCCGCCGGCCCAGGTTGCCGATGATCGTGTCGGTGAAGCCCGACGTGGATGCCGCGTGCTCGATGTCGCCCCCCGCCTGGCGGGCCAGGTCCTGGGTGACCGCCTTCCCCTCCTCGAGGGTGACGAGGACCGCGTCCTCGATCGCGCCGGCGGCGGCCGTCTCGCCCACGTGGCGCAGCATCATGAGCGAGGAGAGGATGAGCGCGGTCGGGTTGATGACGTCCTTGCCGGCGTACTTCGGGGCCGAGCCGTGGACCGCCTCGAAGATCGCGACGTCGTCGCCGTAGTTGCCGGAGGGCGCGAAGCCCAGCCCGCCGACCAGGCCCGAGGCGAGGTCGCTGATGATGTCGCCGTTGAGGTTCGTCGTGACGACGACGTCGAACTGGGCCGGGTTCTTGGCCATCTGGTGGGCGACGTTGTCGATGATCAGGTGCTCGGCCGTGATCTCCGGGTACTCGACGCTGAGCTCCTCGAAGGTCCGTTTGAAGAGGCCTTCGGTGAGCTTCATGATGTTGGCCTTGGTGGCGCAGGTGACCTTCCGGCGCCCCTCGCGGCGGGCCAGCTCGAAGGCGTAGCGGATGATCTTCTCGCTGCCCTTGCGGGTGATGATCTTCAGGCACTGCGCGACGTCCGGCGTCTGCATGTGCTCGATGCCGGCGTAGAGGTCCTCGATGTTCTCGCGGACGATGATCATGTCCACGCCCTCGCCCGCGTAGCGGGTGGGGACGCCGGGGAGCTCCCGCGCCGGGCGCACGTTGGCGTAGGTCTCGAAGAGCTTGCGCAGCGTGACGTTGGCGCTCTTCTCCCCGAAGCCGACGGG
>CAZVPS010000284.1:0-2988 GCA_964629105.1 uncultured Anaerolineaceae bacterium | reverse complement strand
CTGGCCCTCGGCGCCCGCGAGCTCGCGCCCGCCCTCGTCGACGAGACGCTCGGCGTCCTCCTGAAGTACGAGGAGGACGTGCGTCGGGTCCGCGGCGCGACGGCCGCGGCCTACGTCGACGAGCTCGCCACGGCGGGGATCTGACGACGCTGACGGTGGCTATCCCGCGCCCGAGCGTGTACCTCCCCTGAGGATGGCGCGCTACATCCACTTCTCCCAGGAGGCTCGCCGACTGCTGGAACTGGCCCGGTCACGGGCCGCCGCTGCAGGCCGGCCAGTGTGTCCGGGCGACTACCTGGAGGAAGCAGGCCCGAGTCGGCTCCTGGAGGCGTCTCGAGATGTTGATCTCGAAGTGCCCGTGCTCGCCTCGAAGTTCGCCATTGCCGACAACGCCGCCGAAGTGAGCATCGATCACATCGTCCGGGCGGCTCACATCCTTGACGGCGACTGACGGTCCGGCGCGTCGGATCTGATAAGGCGCCCCCGGTCCTGAAGGCGCGCCGGTGTACGATCCCGGCCACCGTCTCGCACCCGGGGAACCATGACCGGCACCCGCTCCCCCGCGCCCGATCCGCTCGCCGACTTCGACGGGGCGGTCTTCCTGAAGAACGCGGTGCTCTTCACGCGGGCGCTCCGCTCCGCGGGGGTGCCGACGGACCTCGGCGGCGCGCTCGACTTCGCCCGGGCGCTGACGCTCGTCGAGATCGGCGACCGGACCGAGGTCCACGCGGCCGGCTCGACGGTCTTCTGCCGCCGCCACGCCGACCTGCCGGTCTACGACGCCGTCTTCGACCAGTTCTGGCGACGCCATGTCGCCCGGATCGCCCCGACCGCGCCGCAGGCCGAGACGCCGCGGCCGCCGAAGAAGGAAGGAGAGGAGGGCTCAGTCGCGCCAGAATCGAGCGCCGAGCGGCAGGGTCGCCGCACCGGCCGGCCCGCGCAGGCCGAGCCGGCGAGCGAAGGCGAGGACGACCGGGAGATCGGGAAGGGGCGGGTCGTCTCACCGCGGGCCTTCTCGCCCGCCGAGGCGTTCGCCCACCGCGAGTTCGACCGGATGTCGACCGCCGAGCTCCGCGACGCGGAGCGGCTGATCGACCTCCTGCGCCCCCGCCTGGAGACGCGCCTGACGCGCCGCTACGAGCACCACCCGCACGGCCGCCGCCTGGCGCCGCGGGCGATGTTCCGGCGCAACCTGGCCACCGGGGGCGACATGGTCGACTGGGTCTGGCGGCGCCGGGTCCACCGCCCACGGTCGATCGTGGTCCTGTGCGACGTCTCGGGCTCCATGGAGCGCCACGCCCGCCTTCTCCTGCGGTTCGTGCAGGCGCTGACCCGCGCCTCGGGCGTCCGCACGGAGTCGTTCGTCTTCGGGACGCGCCTCACCCGCATCACCCACGAGCTCCGCGGGCGCGACCCGGACCTCGCGATCCATCGTGTGAGCGAGACGGTGACCGACTGGTCCGGTGGGACCCGGATCGGGGATTCGCTGCGGGACTTCAACCTGCGCTGGGCCCGCCGGGTGCTGCGGAGCTCTGGTGTCGCCATCGTCGTCTCGGACGGCTGGGATCGGGGCGACCCGGCGCTGGTGGCCGCGGAGACCGCGCGCCTCCAGCGCAACTGCCACCGCCTGATCTGGCTCAACCCGCTGGCGGCCGCGGACGGCTACGAGCCCCTGGCCGCCGGGATGGCGGCGGCGTATCCGTCGGTGGACGACTTCCTGCCGATCCACAACCTGGCCTCGCTCGAGCGCCTCGGCGAGGTCCTGGGCGGGCTGGGGCTGGGGGCGACCGGTCGACCGCCGCGGAACGGGGTCCCGAACGTCTACCGGATCGAGGCGACGGGGAGCGGCCGCCGGTCGATCACCGCGGTGGCGCCGCGGGTCTTCGGGCTGCCGTCGCGGGCGGGCGGGACGGCGGTCGATCCGGCGGCCGCGCGACCGCTCCTCGTGTGAGGGAAGGGGCACGATCGTGAAGGAGCTGCTCGACCAGGTCCGGGCCTGGCAGGCCGAGGGGACCGAGCTCGGCCGGGCCGTGGTGGTGCGGACGTTCGGCTCGGCGCCGCGGCCGGAAGGCGCCAGCCTGGTCGCGACCACCGATGGCCGCCTGGCCGGCAGCGTCTCGGGCGGCTGCGTGGAGGGCGCCGCGGTGGAGGAGATCCGGCGCGCGCGAACCGACGGCGTGAGCCGGGTCATCCGCTACGGCATCAGCGACGAGCAGGCGCGTGAGGTCGGCCTGGCCTGTGGCGGCACGATCGACGTGCTCGTCGAGCCGCTCCTGCGGCCGGAGGTCATGGCGGCGGCCGCGGGGCGCGGCGGCGTGGCGGTGGTCATCCCGCTTCCCGCCGACGCGCCCGGGCCGCAGCTCGGGTCACATCAGACGGGGGCCGGGGAGGCGCCCGCAGCGTCGCTCGTCGCGGGCGAGGATGGGACGCTCGCGGGCACGACCCGCTCCCCGGAAGCCGACGCGGCGATCTCGCGGGCGGCCCGGGACCTCCTGGGGCGCGGCCGATCGGGCGTGATCGAGGCAGCCGGCCGGCAGTACCTGGTGGAGGGCTTCGCGGCCACGCCGCGCCTCGTGATCGTGGGTGCCGTCCAGGTTGCGATCCCCCTGGTGCGCTTCGCCCGCGAGCTGGGCTACGCCACGGTGGTCGTCGACGGGCGGGCGGCCTTCGCGACCAAGGAGCGATTCTCGGACGCCGACGCGCTCTTCGTCGGCTGGCTGGACGAGGTTGCCGACAAGATCGGGCTCGGGCCGGCCGACGCGGTGGCGGTGCTGACCCACGACACGAAGTTCGACGAGCCGGCGATCGTCGAGGCGCTGCGGCGCGGATGCCGCTACGTCGGCGCCATCGGGTCCCGCAGGACGCAGGCCGACCGGCGGGAGCGCCTCCTCGCGACCGGCGTGGCTGAGGCGGACCTGGCCCGCCTGCGGGGCCCGATCGGGCTCGACCTGGGCGGCCGGGCGCCCGCCGAGACGGCGCTGGCGATCA
>CAZVPS010000283.1:0-2989 GCA_964629105.1 uncultured Anaerolineaceae bacterium | reverse complement strand
CCCGGTCGAACGAGAAGCGCCACGGGTTGCGGAGCCCGGAGGCCCAGATCTCGCCGAGGGCACCGGCCCGCCCGACGAACGGGTTGTCGGCCGGGATCCCGTAGGGCGCGCCCCCCGCCGGGCGCGGATCGATCCGCAGCAGCTTGCCGAGGAGGGTGTCGAGCCGCTGGCCGTTGCCCTGCGGGTCGCCCCCGGAGCCGCCGTCGCCGGTCGCGATCCAGAGGAGCCCGTCGGGACCGGTCGCCAGGGCGCCGCCGTTGTGGTTCGGGAACGGCTGGTCGATCCGCAGGAGGACGCGCTCCGACGCCGCGTCCGCCCGGTCCGCCGCGGGGTCGGCGGCCCGGAACTCGCTGACGACGGTGTCGCCGTCGGCGTCCGTGTAGTCGACGAAGAAGCGGCCGTCGGCGGCGAAGGTCGGGGCGAAGGCCAGCCCCAGGAGCCCCCGCTCACCACCCGAGGAGACGCGGCCGGCGATGTCCAGGAACGGCTCGGGCAGGAGGCGTCCGTCGCGGACCACGCGGACCCGGCCCGCCTGCTCGAGGACGAAGATCCGCCCGCTGCCGTCGCCGGCGTGGCCGGCGAAGAGCGGGTTCGCGAAGCCCTCGGCGACGAGCTCCAGCCCGACCGCGACTGCCGACGCCGCGGGCGTGGCCGGGGTTGTGGCCGGCGCCGTGGTCTGCGTGCCCGTGCGCGGAGCCGTGGGGACCGGCGTGCCGGCGGGCGCCGACGGGATCACCACCGGCGGCGTCGGCCCGGCGGGTGACGGCCTCGCCCCGCACCCTGCCAGCAGGAGGACGACGAGGGCGCCGCCGAGCCCGAGCGCCGCCCGGCGGGACCTCACAGGGCCACCCGCCGCCCGGTCCGGTCGGCCTCGTGGACGGCGTCGGTGAACTCCATGTAGCGCACGCCGGTCGCGAAGTCGGTGAGCCGGACCGGCTCGCCGCCGCGGATGGCGCCGACGAAGGCCGCTTCCACCCGCCAGGTCCAGCGCTCCTCGTCGGGGATCGCCACCTCCTCGAACGCCGCCGCCCCGGCGGGCGCCAGCTCCAGGCGGGAGCCGGCCATGTCCACGCGCAGGACGCCGCCGGTCCCGACGAGCGTCGCCCCGTTGACCGGGTCGGTGCGTCCGTAGCCGGCGATCGCGAAGGTGGCGACGACGCCGCCGGGGAAGCCGGCGATCACGGCCGCGACGTCGGGCACGTCGGCGGCGATCGGCGTCCCGTCCGGCCCCGCCTGCGTCGGCGCGAAGGTGCGCAGCGTCGCGGAGACGTCCGTCGCGTGGCCAAGCCAGCGGGCGACGCTCTCGTAGAGGATGCCGAGCGTCATCACGTTGTTGCCGGAGTGGCGGCGCTCGCGGCGCCACTGGTCGCGCCCGGTCGGGGCGATCCCCCCCGACCACGAGAGGCGCACCGTGCGCAGCTCGCCGATGGCACCCCCGGCAAGAAGGCGCCGGATCGTCGCGTCCGCGAAGCCGAAGGGGGCCGGGACCACCATCGCCACGCGGTCCGGACGCGCCTCGGCGGCCGCCAGCATCGCCCGTGCCTCGGCCGCGTCCATCGCCATCCGGCCCTCCACGAGGACGTGCTTGCCGGCACCCAGCGCCGCGATCGCGATGGGGGCGTGCAGGTACGGCCACGTGGCGACCACCACCGCGTCCACGTCGGGGTCGGCGACGAGCGCTTCCCAGCCGACGTAGGTGCGGGGCATGCCCAGCTCCGCGGCCGCCCGTGCCGTGGAGTCCGGCGTGCGGTTGGCCACGCCCACGATCTCCACGCCGGGGAGCGCCCGGAATCCCGGGACGTGCCGCGCCCGGGCGATCCCCCCGGCTCCGACCAGCCCGATCCCGATTCGTTCCGTCATGCCGCGCCTCCCTCTCCCGCCGCGCTCGCCGGGGCGTACTGCGGCAGCCGCGCCGCGAGCGCGGCGGCGTATCCCGGCGTCGTGCCTCGCTCATCGTGGCGGAAGAAGACGAACGCGTCCCGCCCGTCCGCCAGGAAGGGCTCCAGCCGCGCCGCCCAGGCATCGAGGTCGGCCGTTCCGTAGAGCGTCCGGCGGAGGCGCAGGTAGAGGAAGGCGCCCGTGACCGTCAGCGGAGGATCAGGCGCCTCGTCCGTATCGGTCACGACGAGGACGGCCGCGGCGGCCCGCAGCCGCTCGTGGGTCTCGTCGACCTGCCAGGACGGGTCCTGCGCCTCCAGCGCGAGCGGGACCCCGGCGGGCCAGGCCGCCAGGAGCCGGTCGAGACGTCCGTCGTCGCGGGCGTGGCCGGCCTGGATCCGGAAGAGGGCCGTCCCCAGGCGGCTGCCGAACGCGGCGAGCGGTGCCGCGAGCCACGGCAGCGTGCCGGCGGGATCGGTTGCGTACGCGCGCAGTGAGCCCGTGCGGAGGAGCTTCACCGCGAAGCGGAACGACGGCGGCACGCGGGCCACCCAGGCCGCCGCCTGCTCGCCGGTGACCTGGCGATAGTAGGTGCCGCTCAGCTCGACCGCGCCGAGGCGTGCGGCGTAGGCGGGCAGGAGCGCGTCCCCGCGCGTCCCGGGGGGATAGTAGGCGGGAGCCCAGGCCGGGTAGGCGAACCCGCTCGTCCCGGTCCGCAGGACGCCGGTCACGGCGGTCAGGGCTCGAGCGCCTCGGCGGTCGCGCTGCAGGCGGGGGGAACGGCCCCGTCGGGGGCATTCAAGCCCCGCACCACCGCCTCCAGGGCGCGGACGAGACCCTCGCGGTCCTCGGCGGCGATGGGGGAGAGGAAATGGGCGTCCACGCCGCGAAGGTGCACCGGGGCGGCGTCGCGCAGCCGGTCGAGGCCGGCCGGCGTCAGCTCCGCCCACGACCCGCGCGCGTCCGTCGGGCAGGCGCGGCGGGCGACGAGCCCATCCGCCGCGAGGCGGTCGACGAGGCGCGAGACGCCGCTCCGGGAGAGGACCACGCGGTCGGCGAGCTCGCTCATCCGAAGGCGCCGGTCATCGGCGATGGCGAGCTGGACGAGGGC
>CAZVPS010000282.1:0-2998 GCA_964629105.1 uncultured Anaerolineaceae bacterium | reverse complement strand
CACGCCGGCCGCGAGCACGCCGGCCGTGCCAACGCCCGCGCTGCCCTCGGCGGGCCCGTCGCCGTCGCCCGCGACCGCGGTCCGGGTGCGGCTCGAGTCCGCCGTCGTCCGGGCGGGCCCCAACCGGATCGTCGTCACGGTGAGCGACCCGAACAACCGCGAGCTCGCGCATCCCGACGTGGTGGCCTCCTTCGCCTTCCGCTCGACGGACGACCCGGCCCTGGCGGCGGTCGAGGTGCCGGGGATGTTCATCTGGGTCGTCCGGGGCGGGAAGGCGGCGTACGTGGCCGAGATGACGCTCCCCCGCCCGGGCGGCTACGACGCCACGATCACCCTCGACGGGCCCACCGGCCGGGTCGGGTCGGCCGACTTCACGATGGTCGCCCGCGAGCAAAGCCCCACGCCGCCGATCGGCGCGGCGGCCCCCAGCGTGCGCACCCCGGTCGCGGCCGACGTCGGCGGCAACCTGCAGCTGATCTCCAGCGACGTCTTCCCCGATCCGCGGTTCTACGAGCACTCCGTGGACGAACTGCTGGCCGCGCACAGGCCCTTCGTCTTCACGATCTATTCGCCGGCCTTCTGTCCCACCACCGCCTGCGGCCCGCTCCTGCGGTACATGAAGGAGATCGCCACCGAGTTCCCGGCCATGACCTTCGTCCACGCCGAGCCGTACGTGATGCGCGACCTGGGGGGCCGCATCCAGCCGGAGTACGAGGGCAACGGCTACGCCTGGGCATCGTGGAGCCAGGCGTACGGGATCCCGGTGGAGCCGTACGTCTTCGTCGTGGCGGCCGACGGCCGGATCGTGGCGAGCTTCGAGCTGATCGTGGGCTCGGACGAGATCCGGGCGGCGATCCGGACGGCGACGGGCGAGTGAGGCCGCAGAGGCCCGCCGGCGCCCGTCAGTAAGGCGACCCTGCTCTAGTTGTTCAAGGGCGGTTGACTGCCGGGCGACGAACCCCGTAGACTCCCGCCGTCGCGCCGCCCATTCGCGGGCCGTCCTGCGTCCCTGCGTCCCCGCGTCCCCAGCGTCCCGGAGGATCCCGCGCCCATGTTCGATGTCGGAGCGTTCACCAGCGGTCTCCTGACCGGCCTCCGGGAGGGCGTGGAGGCGGCGCTCATCGTCGCCATCGTCTGCGCCTACCTGGCGCGAACGGGCAACGCCCGGCATTTCGGCAAGATCGCCGCGGGCGTGGGGGTCGCCGTCGCGACGTCCTTCGGCCTCGGCGCCGTGATCTTCCTGACGCTCGGGGGCCTCGAGGCGCCGTACGAGCAGATCTTCGAAGGGGCGGCGATGCTCCTTGCCGCGGGCGTCGTCACCTGGATGCTCTTCTGGATGCGACGCCAGGCCAGCTCGGTCCAGGGCGACCTGCAGCGCGCGGTGGACCGGGTCCTGACCGAGGGGACGGCCTGGGGCCTCGGAGTCCTCGCGTTCACCGCCGTCATCCGGGAGGGGCTGGAGACTGCCCTCTTCCTCGTTGGCCAGGCCGCCGCGGCGACCGGCGGCGTGGCGGGCGGCGGCGGCTCCGCGTCGGTGCTCGTGGGCGCCCTCGCCGGCCTGGGGATCGCCGTCGTCCTTGGCTACGGCTTCTACCGCGGCAGTCGCGCCATGAACCTGCAGCTCTTCTTCCGCTGGACCGGCGTCCTGCTCGTCTTCATCGCCGCCGGTCTCGTGTCCCACGCCGTGCACGAGCTCGTGGAGATCGGATGGATCGCGGTGGGGACTGCCCCGGCGTTCGACGTCAGCGCCATCCTCCCCCACGAGCAGGGGATCGGGCTCCTCCTGCGGGCGGTCTTCGGCTACACGTCCACGCCGGAATGGATCACCCTCGTGACGTGGGCCACGTACCTGGTCGTGGTGCTGGCGCTCTACCTGCGACCGGTGCCGCCGCGCCCGGCGCTGGCGCCGGGCGAGCCCGCGGAGACGGCGGCGTCCGGTGTCTGAGCCGCGTCCCGGCGGGCCGGGGCCGGGCACGCTACCCTAGCCGACGCGTCCCCCGCCCGAGCGCGGCCCCACCCCCTGGCACCTGGGATCACGAATGCCGAACAACCAGCCCACCGGCGGCCAGCCGCCGTCGTCCCGTCGCGATCGCCGTGAGTCGTCCCGTCGCGACCAGCGCCTGGCCGCCGCCCGCACGGCGGCCCCCAAGCCGGCCTGGCAGTCGCCGATGGTCCTCCTCTCCGTCGGCGCCGTCGCCATCGGCCTCGTCGTCATCCTCCTCGCGTCCGGGGTGCTCGGCGGGAAGGGTGGTGGCTCCGCCGGCGATCTGCTGGTCCCGATCCGGCCGACGCCGCCGGAGCTCGTCGACCCGACGAACAGTCGCGCGCTCGGACCGGCCGACGCGCCCGTCACCATCGAGGTCTGGTCCGACTTCCAGTGCCCGGCCTGCGCGTTCTTCGCGCGGACGGTCGAGCCCGACCTCGTCGAGGAGTTCGTCCGGGCCGGCACCGTGCGCGTCGTCTACCGCGACATGGCGTTCATCGATGGAGGCAGCCCGGACGGCGAATCGCAGCAGTCCGCGGCGGCCGCCCGATGCGCCGGCGACCAGGGAAAGTTCTGGCAGTACCACGACTACCTGATGGAGAACCAGAAGGGCGAGAACAAGGGCGCCTTCCGGCGCGAGCGCCTCGACCTGATCGCCACGGCGGTGAGCCTCGACATGGCGGCCTATCGCTCCTGCATGGACGGCGACGCGCCCGAGCAGGCGACCAAGGCGGAGACGGCGCAGGGGAAGACCGCGGGCGTCGTCTCCACGCCGACGCTGGCCATCAACGGCGTGCTCCAGAAGGCCGGCGCGCTGCGGATCACGGACCTGCGGACGCTCATCGCGGCCGAGCTGGCCAGGGTCTCGCCCGCGCCGTAGGGGCACCGCGCCCGGGGCGCACCGTCTGGGCGCTCGGGCGACCCGATGTTCTCGTCCGGATGCGTCCATGACACCGGACGCCGGCGCCCCCGGTTCCGGGGCACGAACGCACCGGGGCCTTGCCCGCAGTGCGG
>CAZVPS010000281.1:0-3000 GCA_964629105.1 uncultured Anaerolineaceae bacterium | reverse complement strand
CCCGCTACTACTCGAAGCAGAAGTTCGCCCACCCCGAGGCGACGATTCGCCCCAAGAGCGCGGCGCGCGGCTCCCGGACGGCTCGCCCTCAGCGCCGGCGGCGCTGAGGGCGACGAGGCCGGCGGGCGAGGGGGCTCGATGGAGATCCGGCGCTTCGGGGTCGGCAACCGGCGCCCGGACGGGCCGCCCGGGACCATGGGCGTCGCCGGCCAGGTGATCCACGCGGATGCCCGCGGGACGGTGTCGGAGCTGGCATTCGCACGGCGCGGCTCCATCGAGCTGCACTCCAACCCCAACACGACGTGGTTCGTCGTCATCGAGGGCGGGGGCATGGTCCGGGTCGGCGACGAGCGGGCCCGGGTCGCGGCCGGCGAGGCGGTCCTGTGGCCGGCCGACGTGCCCCACGCCGCCTGGACCGAGCTGTCCGAGATGCGGGCGATCGTCGTGGAGCTGGCCGGCCCGGACGATGCCCATTTCCGCGGGATCCTCGACGGGCGCGCGCTCGCGATCGGCGCGGGTGCCGGGGCGGGTGCCGCCGCCGCCCCGCCCGAGAAGGCCGACGGCGAGCTCGCCGCCTCGCCCGCCGACGCGGCCGCATCCGCGATCGAGGGCGAGCCGATCTAGAAGTCCCGATAGAGCACCTCGCCCACGACCCGAAGGGTCGCGAGGTCGGAGACGTTCTGGTCGAGGAGCGGGAGCCGCGCCCGGAGGCGATCCCCGGAGCGCGTCTCGATCTCCTCGAGGTAGCGTGCCTGCACTGCCGCCCCCGCTCCTCGAGGGAGTCCTCGTCCATGTTGAGCAGTCGGGCGAGGCGTCGGAGTCCGGCCTCAGCCGGATCCGGCCACCCTCTGATCTGACGCACGCGGGTCGCCATCGTCCGGTTCGAGCGTGATCCCGATCCGCGGGTAGATGGCTCGATCGGCGGCCGTCATGAACGTCCGGGTCACCATCGACCCATCGGAGCGGAGCGTTCCGGAGCTCACTCGGCCGGAGTCGCCGACAAGCCACAGCGCGCAACCGTGGCCGCAGCGGATCTCGCGCGCGTGACCGCGACCATTCTGAACGGGGAGTTCGCCCGTCTCACGGCCACCGTGCCGCGCCGCCAGAGCACGCGTACAGGTGGAGGCTCGTCGAGAGGCTCAGGCCACCGTCGGCCCGGACGAGCGGATCGATCGATCCGCTCGCGTTTGAGCACGGGTCTCGACATCATCGCGGCGCCGTTTCCACACCAGCCCACGCGGATCGTTCCGGCGAGCTCCCCGTTGGTGCCGTGGCGAGCTGCGGGACGGGAACTGGAGTCGCGAGGACGGTCGCCGCGTCCGATCAATGACTCTCGATCGACTGCTTGACCTGATGAGGGTCTCCGCGAACCTCCGTTCGACGCCTCCGAAGTCGGCGAGCCACCTGACCCTGGTGCCGAATCGGCCACCTCCGAATGGCGACGTCACGAGCCCATGAGCGCCTCGAGGTGGACCTCCGGCGTTCGATACTGAAGACCCCTCGAGATCATGTTCGTGACGCATCATGGATGCTGTGCCACGCATGATGTGTCATGTATAGTGTCGTTGTCAACCGCCCGAGGTGTGTCGATGCAGCAAGTTGAAGAACTGCGCTACCTGATCCTTGCGGCTCAGAGAGAAGGGAACCGGCTGCTTGCCGAGTCGCTGCGGCCGCTGGGTCTCACCCCGGCCCAGGCCGAGGTGCTGACGGCGCTTGCCTCATATGAGCCGTTGACGCTTCGCGCGCTCGGGGACCGCCTCGTCTGCGAGACGGGGAGTCCGAGTCGGCTCGTCGCCACGCTCGTCCAATCCGGCTCGGTCGATCGGAGGCCCGACGCGGACGACGCCCGAGCCACCAGGCTGCAGCTCACGGCGGCCGGGCGGGACGTGGTTGGACGGGTCTCTGTCATCGAGGCCGACCTCTACCGGCAGATGCTCGCCCTTCTGCCCGAGGACGCCGAACTGGGGCAGATCGTGTCGATGCTGTGGAGCCTTGTCGAACGGCGTCCCGCGGGTATGGCGCTCGCACGTCGGATCGGTTCGCGTGGCCCCGTCGCCGCACCGGCCGATCCATCCATGGCGGCTCGCGCGTCTGGCGGCTGACCCCGGCGTCGCCTCCTGCGGCCGTGATGGTCCAGCCGGAGCGGATCCGCTCGGCCATCGGGCCGCCCCGTGCGAGCCGCCGACACGACGTTGCCATCGTGTGGGTGCGCCGTGCGCCGGCCATTGCGCACTCCGCCAGCCAAGAGGCGCTGAGCGCCGATGCCGCTCGGACGGATCGCACAATTCGGCTCCGACGCGGTCGGCATTTTTCAGGCCCCGATGTGACGGCGGAGTCACGGGGCCGGCGACGGCTTCCCGATCCGCACGACCATCGCGACGGTCGCACACGCCAGCCACACGACGTACAGCGGGTATGGCATGTAGGCCACCAGCCACCCGTCGGCCGCCAACGGCCCGCTGTCGACGACGATCCCGAGCACCGGGACCAGCTGCGCGACGGCGGCGAGCAAGGACAGCCATCCCAGCCAGGCCGGGAAGGCGTGCGCCCGGAACGTCAGCACCGCGACTGCCGTGAGCATCACGGCCAAGGCACGCGGACGCTGGCGGCAAGCCGAGACCCAGGATGGAGCACGGAACTTCGTTGCGACCAGCGGCCCATGGGCCGTGACCCCTTTGGGCGCGGCTCCGGCGTGCCGCGCGACGGTCGAGCTGGCGGGATCTGTTCGGGAGGCCATCGGCACGCGTAGCGTACCGATTGTCGGCCGCACCACCACGATCCGGTCGTCTTGGGACTCGACCGTTCCCCGCGGGCCTTCCGTAGCTGGGCGGTTGTGGCTGCGGTCCATCAGCCTCCGCTCCGACCCTCGAGGCGAGGAGAAGCGTCGGCGTCGAGGAGCCGCCGAGCGAACAGCGCCGTCGTCAGGCGGAGCACCTCTTCGCCGGCGAGCGGTCGCCCGAGGAGCTCCTCGATCCGGGCGAGGCGATAGCTCACCGTCCG
>CAZVPS010000280.1:0-3029 GCA_964629105.1 uncultured Anaerolineaceae bacterium | reverse complement strand
CCGGCGCGCCCGGGCCGTCCGGGCCCGTCCGGTGCGTCCGCGCGCCACCGCGCGCTGCGTGGTCTCGCTTTCCGTGCGCCCAGGCCGTCCGGTGCGTCCGCGCGCCACCGCGCGCGCCGCGTTGTCTCGCTTTCCGCGCACTTCCTGGAGTACCCTCCCATCGTCCTTGTCGGTCGGCACCTGCGGTATTGCGGGCCGACCCCCTCTCGCGAGAAGATGTGACCGTGGCCGCGGAACCGGATCCGTACTTCGCGCTCCCGAAGCTCTACGGCGCACCCGCCTACGCGCGGGCCCCGACGGTCGTGCCCGAAAGCGAGCGTCCCTTCGACCCCGACGACCTGCCGATTGCCGCAGAGCAAACCGACGACGAGCGCGCCCTCGCCCGGATGCTCCCCGCCTCGGGGTCGTACCGCTCGAATGGAGACGGGCTCCAACCTCCTGGGACGCCGCATGGAGCTCCGGTGCCGAGCAGCGGGGCGAGCTCGGGTGGCGCGGCCGGCGTCGGTGCCCGGCGCTTCAGCCTTCGCGCGCTAACCGACCGCCTGGGCCCGCGCTCGAAGTAGCGTCGCGCGGGATCCCGCCCCCGCTCGCCGCCCGCTCGCCGCCCGCTCGCCGCCCGCTCGCCGCCCGCTCGCCCCCGCTCCATCGTCGTTTCGGCAGATGCCGCTCTGGCGACCATTCGGCCGGCGTGTCAACGGACGGCGGGACTTCCTCCTGGCGAACGCACCGGTCGATTCGGCACCTGCGCCGGGGGAGCGGCCGCTGCCGACATCCGTCGCCCGTCCGGGCTCGGGCGGGCCGCGAGCCCGGCGACGACCGCGGCCCAATGGTTCCCTGAACGAGATATGCCGATCCGCGGGGCGGTGGCGGGTTTGCGTCCGAGAGCGCCCCGGGCAGCCCCGATCACTCGGTCCACGGCAGCGTCGGGCAGCCCAGGTCACTCGGACCGGCGCGCCCCAGGCAGCGCGCCGACCACTCGGACCACGGCGGCGCTCCGGGTTCGGCTCCGATCATTCGGTCCACGGCAGCGCCCCAGGCAGCTCCGACTGCTCGGTCCACGGCAGCGCCCCAGGCAGCTCCGACTGCTCGGTCCACGGCGGCGCCCCAGGCAGCTCCGACTGCTCGGTCCACGGCGGCGCCGGGAGCGCCGGGTTCGGCTCCGGTTCCTCGGATCGGCGCCCCGACGGGCGTTCCTCGGGCGCGTCGTCAGACCGGCGAATGCGCCGCCTCCCGACCCGCTTCCCCGGTTCGACCGGGAGGAGGATCAGGCCGCCGAACGCGCCTTCAGCGGGGCGCCGCAGCCAGGCACGGGCGACGCGTCCGCGCGTCGGAAACGTGCCCCGGAGGGTGGCGTCGTGTTCGGCGATGCGTCGCCTCGTCGTGCGGCCCTCGCCGACGACGAGCAGCCGGCCAACTGCAGCCGGCTTCCATCCTCGCTCGCCGGCCACGACCGGCGCGAGTCGGACCTTCCGGTCGAGCGTCTGCAGCATCGCCTGCATGTCCGGGACGACCGTCTTGACCTCGACGACCAACGCGGTGCTGCGCTGCGGGCACCATGCCAGGACGTCCATCGATCCACGCTCGCCGTAGACGTTGAACGACGCCTCAACCACGGTCTCCCAGCCTGCGCCCGTCAGGAGACCGACCACGGCGTCGACGAGCGAGGCGTGTCCGGCGTCGAGCAGACGGTCCAGCCCCTCGCCCCGCCAGCGGACGACGATGTCGATCGAAGCGTCGAGCGCCTCGAACATGGCACAAAGCTCTCCGACGCCGACGTGGTTGGCGCCGCCGTTCTCGACGAGCGAGACGCGCTCGCGAGACACGTGCGCGGCCACGGCGAGGTCGACCTGCCTCAATTCGCGACGATGCCGCAACACCCGGAGCGATCGGCCGATGCGAGGGGCATCCACCCGACGGAGGATGCCCGAGGCCGCTCATCGGCCGCTTACCTCCTGCTTACTCCTGGCCACCTCCTGCTCGCCAGCCAGAGTGCGTTGCGCCGGGAGGTGCCGGTCAGCCGAGGCCGGGACCGTCGGTCGTCCGGTCGTCCGGCGCTGTCAGCGGCCGGCAGGCGCTCTCTGCGGCCGGCAGGCGCTCTCTGCGGCCGGCAGGCACTCTGGCACCGCCCGCCGATCGGCAGGCGCTCTCGGACGCAAACCCGCCACCGCCCCGCGGATCGGCATATCTCGTTCAGGGAACCATTGGGCCGCGGTCGTCGCCGGGCTCGCGGCCCGCCCGAGCCCGGACGGGCGACGGATGTCGGCAGCGGCCGCTCCCCCGGCGCAGGTGCCGAATCGACCGGTGCGTTCGCCAGGAGGAAGTCCCGCCGTCCGTTGACACGCCGGCCGAATGGTCGCCAGAGCGGCATCTGCCGAAACGACGATGGAGCGGGGGCGAGCGGGCGGCGAGCGGGCGGCGAGCGGGGGCGGTGTCAGGGCGGCTCCGGCGGCCACCGGCTGCCACCGGCGGCCGATGGCGGCCGGTCGCACGCCCGGTCCACCGCTACCTCTACACAGGGCGTCCGTTTCGGGGGCACCATATAGAGGTATGAGCACCAGTGAGCGCACCCTTCGCATCGGGCAGGCGGCCGAGCTCCTGGGCGTTGGCGTCGAGACGCTTCGCCGCTGGGAAGAGGATGGCCAGCTGTGGACGGTCCGCAGCGCGGGCGGGCAGCGGCTGGTGCCGCTCGCGGAGGTCAGCCGGCTGCTCGGCGAGCGGCGGCAGTCCACCGGCGAGCAGCGCACCGCGCGCGCGCGCCCGGCGACACGCGAGCGCCGGATCGTGGCCCAGTCGGCGCGCAACCGCTTCGCGGGGGTGGTCACGCGCATCGAGCGCGACGGCATCGTGGCCGTCGTCGAGGTGATGGCCGGGCCCCACCGCGTGGTCAGCCTCATGACCGCCGAGGCCGTCGAGGAGATGGGCCTCCAGGTGGGTGACGAGGCGATCTGCGTGGTCAAGGCCACCAACGTGATCGTGGAGATCCCCGGGTGAGGCGCCCCCGGGCCGGCACGGCCCCGCGGACGGCCGCG
>CAZVPS010000279.1:0-3030 GCA_964629105.1 uncultured Anaerolineaceae bacterium | reverse complement strand
CGCCGGGTCGGTGGAACTTCACGGCGTTCGAGAGCGGGTTCAGCGGCACCTGCTCCAGGCGCTGGCGGTCGGCGAGCACATGCTGGTCCGGCGCGATCTCCTCGACGAGGACGGTGATCCCCCGCGACGAGGCGAGCGGGCCGATGAGCGCCACGGCGTCCCCGATCGCCTCGCTCACGGCCACCGGCTCGGGCGATATCGCCAGCTGGCCGGTCTCGATCCGCGAGATGTCGAGCACCTCGTTGATGAGGTCGAGCAGGTGCCAGCCAGCCCTCAGGATCTGCTCCTGACTCTCCCGCTGGTCGTTGTCGAGATGGTCCATCCCGAGCAGCTGGGCGAAGCCGATGATCGCGTTGAGCGGTGTCCGGAGCTCGTGGCTGATCCGGGAGAGGAACTCGCTCTTCGCGCGATTCGCCGCCTCGGCCTCGCGGTGGGCCGACTCGAGAGCCGCCTCAAGCTGCTTACGGGCCGTCACGTCGCGGGCGACGGCGTTCACGACGCCCGCCTCCAGATCCGGCTGCGCCGTCCACTCCAGCCAGTGATGCGAGCCGTCGGCGAAGCGGTAGCGGTTCTCGAAGCGCAGCGTCGGCGATCCCTCCTGGCGCTGACGCGCGGCCTCGGCCGCCGTCGGCTCCAGATCGTCGGGATGGACGAACTCCAGGTACGGCCGGCCGAGAAGCTCCGCCGCCGGGATGCCGAGCGCCCGTTCCCAGGCGGCGTTCACGCGGAGGAACCGGCCATCGAGGTCCACGACCGTGAACAGGTCGCGCGACAGCTCGAAGAACCGGTCGAGCTCGGCCTCGCTGCTGCGGAGCGCCTCCAGTACCCGCGTTCGCTCGGTGACGTCGCGGTTGATCTCGAGGGTCGCCACGGGCCTGCCCGCCGCGTCGCGCCGGAGAACCTGGCGGCTGGCGACGATCAGCTCGTGTCCGTCGCGATCGGTGTGGCGCAGCTCGCCTTCCCAGGTGCCCGTCGCCATGAGCGCCTCGTCGACCGCCTCGAGCGAGACCGGGAAGATCGTGTGCAGCAGCTCGTGGGTGACGCGGCCGAACGCCTCCTCGGCGGACCAGCCGTACGTCTGGACCGCCCCGGCGTTCCAGTACGTCACCCGACTCTCGAGGTCGCGCACGATGATCGCGTCGTGGGCGACCTCGAGGAGGGCCGCCTGGTCTCGGGTGACCTGCTCCTGCCGGGCTCGCTCGGTGACGTCGCGCACGTAGACGGCAAGCCCGTCGTCGATCTTCGCGACCCGGTTGTCGTAGATCCGAGGGTCGCTCTCGTCGAGGGCCTGGAACTCGATGCCGGCCAGGTCGAGCGGATCGCCGGTCTCGAGCACACGGAGCCACCCCGCGAACCGGTCGGTCCCTCGGAGGTCGGGCAGCAGATCGAGCAGCCGCCCGGCGAGGTCGCTCGCGCTCCGGCCCAGGACCTGAGCGCCAGCCTCGTTGGCGTACGCGATCCGGAAGTCGATCACGGCCCCGGCCTCGTCGCGGATCGCCTCGAGGACCAGGACGCCGTCGAGGCTGCTGTCGAGGTACGTCCGCAGCCGCTCCTCGCTGTGGGCGAGGGCATCCAGCGCCCTCTGGAGCTCGTCGGTGCGTTCGTCGACGCGCCGTTCCACCGAGGTGGCCATCTCGTCGAATGCGTTCGCCAGCCGGCCGAGCTCGCCTCCAAAGCCGGCCAGGCCCGTCCGCGCCCCGAGGTCCCCGGCCGCGAGCCGGCGGGTCGCGCCGAGGAGCGTCCCGACGGGCCGAAGGATGAGCGTCTGTGAGCCGAGCAGGACGATGACCAGCACGATGGCCAGGCCGAGCACGAGCCACGCAAGGCTGGTGACGAGCGACCAATCCGCATACGCATAGAGCGTCGCCGCGTCGAACCCGACCGCCAGGTGGAAGTCAGCGCCGACGTCGGCGCCGACCGGGAGGTAGGCGTACAGGCGGGTTACCCCGTCCACGCCGGCAGTCTCGATCGTGCCCTCGCCCCCGGAGAGGAGTGCCTGGACGAGCGGCGCTACGGGCGCGCTGCGACCGATCCACGCCTCCCGGTCCGGGTTGCGAGCGAGGATTGTCCCCTCCCGGTCGACCAGCGTGAATGTGGCACCGGCCGGCAGCGTGACCGCCGCCGCGATGTCGCCCAGGGCGTCGAGCCGGAGCGGGGCGACGACAACGCCCTCGACTGTGCCGGCGAGGCCGAGGATCGGAAGGGCGACGCTGACCGTGGGTTTCCCGAGGATCCGGCCAACCGAGTATTCACCGATCGCGAGCGACCGTGTCGCGAGCACCCGGCGGAAGTAGGGCCGGTCTCCGAGCGAGACCGGCCCGGACGAGGGCACCGCGCTGCAGACGACCAGCCCGGTCGGGTCGGTCACGACCAGGTTGATGAGGTTCGCGTACTTGGGCAGCAGCGACGCGAGGATGGGCGTGCAGCGCTCCGGGCTGAGCGAGCGGACCTCGGGGAGCACGGAAAGGGCGACCACGATGTCCCGCGTGCTGCTGAGAACTTGCTCCTCGGCAATCCCGGCCAGGCTCGCCAGGCGCTGAACCTGGTCGATCGCGTCGGCCCGGGCCCTGTCACGGTCCGCGTCGGCCCGGGCGACGATGAGACCGACCAGCGGGAGAATGCCGAGCAGGACGAGCACGAGCAGGCGGGGACGGAGGCCCATCCGCCCGATCCGCCCGATCCGCTCGCGAGGACCGGCGCTGGGGGCGTGGCTCACCCCACGGGCGGCAGATGTGGGGGGGCTCGGCAGGGGGACCTCAGCGCGCGTAGGTGGGCGTTCTGGCGGGCGTTCGTCCTGCATCAGCGAGACGCCTGCCCCAGCGTCGCGGTGGGCCCCCGCCCGGACACACGGCCTGGCAGATCCGTTCGAGCAGGGCAGTCCTTCGTGTCCAGGGGACCGTGCTCTTGCTCGGGCAGCCACCGTGCCACCATGAGACCACGCACCATGACGAGTCCTCGATGTCGGGGCCGACCGTATCGGCACGTTGCCGACCGATCTATCGTGGCGCTTCGTGTCAACTCCATTGTGAC
>CAZVPS010000278.1:0-3031 GCA_964629105.1 uncultured Anaerolineaceae bacterium | reverse complement strand
GTCGCGGTCCTCTCGGACATCCATGCGAACCTCCCGGCGCTCGACGCGGTGCTCGCCGCGCTCGGCATGGTCGACGCCGTCTGGCACCTGGGCGATGTGGTCGGGTACGGGCCCCATCCTGACGAAGTCGTCGCGCGGCTGCGCGAGATCGGCGCGACGGGCGTGCGCGGCAACCACGACGTGGCCGCGCTCGGCATCCTGGACATGGAGTGGTTCAACCCGGCCGCCCGCCGGGCGGTGGAGTGGACGGCGCGCCGGATCTCCCCCGAGACCCGGGCCTGGCTGGTCGGCCTCCCGGAGCGAGCGGAGCTCGGCGAGATGACCCTGGTCCACGGGAGCCCCCGCGACCCGACCTGGGAGTACATCGTGACGACGCCCGACGCGCGGGCGAACCTCGCCGCGCTCGCGACGCCGTACTGCCTGTACGGGCACACCCACGTCCCCGCCGCGTGGCGCGAGGACGACGGCCGGGTGGAGCCGCTGGGCCCCTCCCACGGCTCCGTCCTGCCGCTCGATGGGCGACGCCTCCTCCTCAACCCGGGCAGCGTCGGGCAGCCGCGCGACGACGACCCCCGGGCCAGCGCCCTGGTCCTGGACACCGAGGCGCGGTGCGCCACCTGGCACCGCGTCGCCTACCCGGTCGCGACGACCCAGGCGGACATCCGGGCCGCCGGCCTGCCCGCCTGGCTGGCGGATCGCCTGGCGGACGGCCGCTAGCGTGATCGGAGGTCGCCGCCCGCTCAGGGGCCGCAAGGTCGGCGACCGGCGTGTCCACGTCGAGCGGCCCCACAGCGCCTACTTCCGCTACACCGGCCCCGGCCAGCTGACCGCGAAGCCGGCGGCGAACGTGCCCAAGACCGGGATCGGCCGGGCCTGGGCCCGGGTCAAGGCGGTGGCGATCGGGCGTCCCCTGGCGAGCGAGGAGGAGATCGGCGAGCGTCTCCCGAAGACCAAGGCGCTGGCGATCTTCAGCTCCGACGCGATCAGCTCCTCCACGTATGCCTCCGAGGAGATCCTCCGAATTCTGGTGCTCGCGGGCGGCGCCGCGCTGGCCTTCGGTCCGGAGATCGCCCTCGGGATCGCGACGCTGCTGCTCATCGTCGCGGTCTCGTACCGGCAGGTCTGCCTGGCGTACCCGAGCGGCGGGGGCGCCTACGCCGTCGCCCGGGCGAACCTGGGCCAGCGGATGGCGCTCGTGGCCGCCGCGTCGCTGATCTTCGACTACATGATGACCGTGGCGGTCTCGGTGGCGGCCGGGATTGCCGCGATCACGTCGGTGGTGCCCGAGCTGCTCCCGTGGCGGGCCGAGCTGGGCGTCGCGGCGATCGCGATCCTCGCCGTCGCGAACCTGCGCGGCCTCCGCGAGTCCGGCAATATCTTCGCGGTGCCGACCTACCTGTACATCGGCGGGGCGCTGGCCATCATCGGGCTGGGCATCGCCCAGGTCGCGGCGGGCACCCCGGCGGCATCGTTCCCGACGCCCAGGGTGGAAGCGCCCGCCGACGGGTTCGAAGCGCTGACGATCCTCCTCATCCTGCGGGCCTTCGCCTTCGGTTCCGTCGCGCTCACGGGCACGGAGGCGATCTCCAACGGCGTGCCCGCCTTCAAGCCGCCCGAGGCGCGTAACGCGGCCACGACCATGCTGGTGATGGCCCTCGTGCTGGGCGTGATCTTCGTCGGGCTCTCGTTCCTGGCCAGCGCCTACGGCATCGCGCCGGATCCGGGCGAGCGCGAGACCCTGATCTCGCAGATCACGCGGACGGTGATCGGGGACGGAGCAGGGTACGTCGGGTTCCAGGTCGTGACGACGCTCATCCTCCTCCTGGCCGCGAACACAGGCTTCAACGGGGCACCGCGCCTGGCCCAGATCCTGGCCGCGGACGGCTACGCCCCGCGGCAGCTCGCGATCCTCGGCGACCGCCTGGCCTTCTCGTGGGGGATCGTGGCCCTGGCGACCGCGTCGGCCGGCCTGCTCTTCGTCATGGGCGGCTCCGTCACCGACCTGATCCCGCTCTACTCGATCGGGATCTTCCTCTCCTTCTCGATCAGCCAGTCGGGGATGGTGATCCACTGGCTCCAGGAGCGGACCGGGGGCTGGCAGTGGCGAACCGCCCTCAACCTCCTCGGCGGGATCACCACGGGCGTCGTGTGGGTCGTCATCACCCTGGCGAAGCTCCCGCGGGGCGCGTGGATCGCGCTCGTGGTGATCCCGATCCTCGTCGGCCTCATGGAATGGGTCCGCGCCCAGTACCGCGGCCAGGAGGCCGAGCTCCACGTCGCCGCCGAGATGGCGATCCCGCTGCCACGCCGGGCCCAGCGGGTGGTCGTCCCGGTGAACGGGATCAACCGGGCGGTCATCCAGGCCGTGAACGTCGGACGGGCGTTCGGGGAGGATGTCCGTGCCGTCTACGTCACGGACGATCCGGAGGGGGGCGATCGCCTTCGCGAGCGCTGGACCCGCCAGCTCCCGGACGTCCCGTTCGTGGTCGTGGAGTCGCCGTACCGGGCCCTCATCGGTCCGTTCGTGGCCTATCTCGACGTGCTCGACCGCACCTGGGCGCCGGACCGCGAGGCGCCCACGACGGTCGTCGTCCTGCCGGAGTACGTCGGGCGCCACTGGTGGGACCGCTTCCTCTACAACCAGGCGGCCCGCCGGCTCCGGGCCGTGCTGGTCGGCCGGGAGCACACCGTGATCCTCGACGTCCCGTACCGGCGGGAGCAGGGCGGCTCGGCCGCCACGCCCCCGCACGACCCGGGGGTCGCGTCGTGATCGGCGGCCGACGTCCTCTCCAGGGTCGCAAGGTCGCCGACCGCCGGGTGCGCGTGGAACGACCCCACTCGCCCTACTTCCGGTACACCGGCCCGGGGATGCTCACCGCGAAGGCGGCCGCGTCGCTGGCGCCCGCAGCGTCCCGGGGCCCCGCCCAGACGATCCGCCGCCTCCTGTTCGGACGGCGGCTCTCCAACGAGGAGGACGCCTTCGAGCGCCTCCCCAAGAAGCTCGCCCTCCCGATCTTCAGCTCCGACGCGA
>CAZVPS010000277.1:0-3059 GCA_964629105.1 uncultured Anaerolineaceae bacterium | reverse complement strand
CTGAGTGTCGAGGTCGTCTCTGCCGCCGGGTCCATGTGCGCTCGCCCGGCTACCGCAACGGAATGGCGAGCCCGTTCGCGTCCTCCACGACACGGGCGCCGAGGTCGGCGGCGAGCGAGACCGTCAGCTCACGAACGGCAAGCCCGGCGGTGCCCGGCCCCGGAATCGGGCAGGGCAGCGTCTCGACCCTGACCCGGACCTCGGTGGGCGTCTCCCCGACGTTCGTGACTCGCGTCCAGCTGCAAGGGGCGACGCCGACCCGCACCACGATGGTGCGCTGGTTGACCACCGCGTAGGAGTTCATGAAGGGAACGAGGACGGTCGAGTTCTGGGCCCCAAGAAGGACGCCAGCAACGACGAGGGCGACCGCGAGCCAGAGCCTCCGAGGAATGCGGATCGACCGCTTCGGCTGCATGCGCACCGGCTCCTCTCCCGAAGTCACGTCGCCAGTCCGTCTCGACGAGAGCAATCAGCGCGAAGAGCACGAGCAGGGCGACCCAGCGCCGGCGGACTCCCGACAGGCGTACGCCATCGTTGACCTACCCACCGACTTTCAGGCTGCCCGGGAGCCCGTAGTACGCGTCCCAGATATCCGTGAAGTACGCCGCGCAAGCGAGGCCCAGCGGCGCGCCGCCGCTGTAGACGCCGACGGCATCGACCTTTCCGTCCGAGCGCTTCCGATACACAGGGCCGCCCGAGTCACCGTGGGTCGGACACGTGTTGCCGCCGGCATCCGCCTCGACGACATGCCGAGCCCAGACGTCCCACCCATTGACGGCGTACCAGCGATTCACCCCCGTCGCGACAACCATGCCGCACCACTCGCCGGTCGTCACGCCATTCACGCAGGCGGCATCGCCGACTTGCGACCAGCGGGAGGCCATCGCGTACACCCCTGAAGTGGTGCTTGTTCCAGGCGCGCCCGAGTAGACGTACGGCCCGGAAGAGCGCGAGGAGTACTGGATTAGCGCAAGATCACCGCGGTATACGCTCTGGCCCGTGAAGTACTGGGTCCCCGTCGAATTCGACCAGTTCTCTCGCGAGCCGCTGGCGACTGAGCCGACGTTCGGGTAGTTCGGATAGGAAGCCGATCCCCCCGTCGAAATGCAGTGCGCCGCCGTCAGCATGCCCGAGACTCCGCCACCGACATTCCAGGCGAATCCTGTGGTGCAGTTGTAGCTGGGTGACGACCAGAAGGCCCCGCCGTAGAACGGTGGCGAGTCGGAATTCCGGCTAGCAGCTGTGGCCTTCTCGCCCGCGCGAATGCGAACGGCGATCAGCGTCGTCCCGTAGCGCGACGCCAGAGCGGACATCAACTCGGCGTTCGCCTTGCTGATGGTGATGATGACGCGGTTGTTCATGTGGTCTGGTTCGGTCATCCAGATGAGATCTGCGTAAGGGACCCCTGCGGCGACTAACCGGGTCACGTCGTCGGCAATCTGATCGAGCTTCGCGACGGACGCTTGCGCTGACTTGACTCGGGTGGTCCATCCGGCGGTCGGCAGACTCGCCAGTGCCGCGACGGCAGTCCTCTGGCCGGCATCACCGAACGCGCGGAGCTCTAGCGTCTTGGCGTCGAGGTCAACCCATGGATAGCCCAGGTCGTCTCTGTGGTCGTATGCCAGATTCAGCGCCGCATCGAACGCGAGTGCCTGCGTCTCGTCTTGCGCTCTGAACTGGATGGCATCCGGACCTACGAGGGCAATCCCACTCGTGTCAATTGTCCCAGCAACTGTATTGGCTGCGGCCCTCGACGGGGCGGTCATCGGCCCGAATCCCACAACGACCGCTGTCAGCAGCGCGGCCCACCGAAGACGATGGGTATCTCGCGCTTCCATATGACTTCCCTCCTGACCCGCCACTGCCGGCGCGGCCATGCGGCTCGCCACCAGGCGCCCCAATGGGATGGTCGGCCGCATCTCTGTCTCCCTTGTGAGCTCGGTGGCAGTGGCGCGACTCGCGCAAGGTGCCACGGGCCGGATGCCACCGCCTTGTCCCCAGACGCTATGACGGCGCCGCGCCCGGGGGAAGGGGGAAGAACCGCATAAACGCCATGTGGATTCCCACATCGCGACCGCGTGGAAGGGCGCATCGCCGTGATCGGTGTCGCCTCGCGAACCAAGCTCGCCCTCCGGGCCGAGCGGGAAGGCTGGCTCAACCTGCCGGCGGAGTGACGGCGCCTACGCCCCGGTCGGCCGCGCCGCGTCCAGCCTGTCGAGGATGTGGCGCGTCACCTGGTCGGCGCCGATCCGCTCCTGGGTCATCGCGTCGCGGTCGCGGACGGTGACCTGGCCGTCGTCGAGCGAGTCCACGTCCACCGTGACGCACCAGGGCGTCCCGATCTCGTCCTGGCGCCGGTAGAGCTTGCCGATCGCGGCCGTGTCGTCGTAGACGGCCATCGTGTGGCGCTTGAGGTCGTCCTTGATGCGGTGGCACATCTCGACGATCTCGGGGCGCTTCTTGAGGAGCGGCAGGACGGCGACCTTGTATGGGGCGAGGTCGGGATGGAGACCGAGGACGACGCGCTTCTCGCCGCGGACCTCCTCCTCCCGATAGGCGTCGATGAGGAAGGTGAATGCCGCCCGGTCGCCTCCGGCCGAGGTCTCGATGATCCAGGGGATGAAGTGCTCCTCGGTAGCCGGGTCGAAGTACTCCAGGTTCTCGCCCGTCGCCTTCGCGTGGCGGCCGAGGTCCCAGTCGCCCCGGTTGTGGATCCCTTCGAGCTCCTTCCAGCCGAACGGGAAGCGGTACTCGACGTCCACGGCCTTCTTCGCGTAGTGGGCCAGCTCGTCGGGCCGGTGCTCCCGGAAGCGGAGCCGCTCGGGGGCCACGCCGTAGGCCTCGTACCAGGCCTTGCGCCGAGGCAGCCAGGCCTCGAAATGCTCGGCCGCCGTCTCCGGGCGGACGAAGTACTGCATCTCCATCTGCTCGAACTCGCGCATCCGGAAGACGAAGTTGCCGGGGCTGATCTCGTTGCGGAACGCCTTGCCGACCTGGGCGATGCCGAAGGGGATCTTCTTGCGGGCCGTGTCGCGCACGTTCCGGTAGTTCACGTAGAT
>CAZVPS010000276.1:0-3061 GCA_964629105.1 uncultured Anaerolineaceae bacterium | reverse complement strand
TGCGCGACCTGCGGCGGATCGCGGTCGTCTTCGCGGGCATCTTCGGCCTCCTGCTGGTCAGCTGGTTCCTGATCGTCGTCGTCGGCGTCGTCAAGATCTGACCCGCCGCGCCCGGGCCCGCCGCGCCCGCTCCGGCCGTCCCGGGCGGGGCCTACTCCCCGGCGCTCTCGGGCCGGGACAGGAACCGGCGCCCCTCCCTACGGGAAGGGCAGGTGCGACGAGGTCTGCACCACGGCGATCCGCGAGGACATCGTGGCCAGCTTCCCGGACCAGTCACGGTCGTTCGTGATGAGGTGCCGCACCTGGGCCGCCAGGCCGGTCCCGACGATCAGCGCATCGGGCGGCGCGAGCTTCTTGTCGGCGCGCAGATGAGCGGCCTCCTGGGCGACCTGGAGATCGACGGGGACGCAGGTCAGGTTGGGATGCGTTCGCAGGAACGCGAGGACCGTGTGGTGGCCGGGCGGCGTCGCCCGCATCGGTCGAACGAGAATCTCCATGACGGTGACCATCGAGACGACCGCGGGGTTCCGCCCGGTCGCCACGAGCTCGTTCACCACGTGCCGAGCGACCGGATGCGTCGCATCCGTCGCGTCGAGGTACGCCGCGAGCACGGTGGTGTCGAGCAGCACCCGATCGCCCTCGGCGATCGCCCGAAGAAGCGACGACAGGGACACTCGACCCTACTCGACCCTACTCGACCCTACTCGCCCCAGGCGGCACGTTCGCCGCGGACGAACTCGAGGACTTCCTCGCTCGTCCCATAGACGCCCGTCAGGCTGCCCGCGAAGTCTCGAGGGACGAGATGCAGATGAGCGACGCCCGGCTCGGCCGGGTCAGCCTCGAAGACGATGAGATCATCGGGAGTCGCGTCGAGGACGCGGACGATCGCCTCGGGCAGGGTGAGCTGGTTCTTCTGCCGGAGGCGAGCTTGCGCCTCGATGGGGCGATCAAGGACTTCCATGGTTGGGTCTCCGTGCGTAGGATCGGAGACTACAGGTTCCTACTGTGCCTGTCAACGTGAGACATGGATGACGCGAGTCGCACTCACGTCTGGTGGTCTTCCGCGTGGGAGTCCGGGGCCGGTCAGAGCAGTGGCGAGATGACGGAAGCCAAGGATGCCGAGCGGTCCCGAACCGCATCGTGACCGACACGCATCGTGACCGCGACTTGACAAGAGCCTGTCAAAAGCGTAGCGTTATCGCTACGGTTTTGACACGAGGGAACATCACGATGGCGCTCGCCACCACCTACCGGCGACAGCTTCACGAGCGTGCGCTCGAACAATACGGCTACATCACCACTCGCGATGCCGAGGAGATCGGCGTGCCAGCCTTGGCCGTCCGGCAGCTTGCGGCACGCGGGGGGCTGACTCGCCGCGGGCATGGCGTCTACCGCTTCGACGACGTGCCAGCGACGGATCGCGACGAGTTCATGGAGGCGGTCCTCGAGGTCGGGGCGGGCGCCTACCTCGTGGCCGACGCCGTGCTCGCGCTTCACCACCTCGCGGATGTCAACCCTCGACGCATCCGCGTGGGGACGCCACGCCGGGCGCGGGTCGCGGTCCCGCGGACGGTCGAGATCGTGCCCCGGAGGGACCGGCCGGAGGATCTCACGATCTACGAGGGCATCCCGACGACGACCGTGGCGCGCGCCCTGCTCGACGCGCGCGGGATCGTGATGACGGAGCGCCTCGCCGACGCGGCGAGAGAGGCGCGCGAGCGGGGGCTGCTCCTGCGGCGCGAGGCCGACCAAGTGCTGGCCTCTCTCGAAGGACTGTCGTGACGACGGAGCGGCGCGCCACGGAACCGGGCAACGCCCAGTCCCTCCAAGCCCGCATCAACAACGAGGCAGGCGGCCACTCCGGCCTGGCGCGCCGGCTCCAGCTTCTCGTCGCGGACGCGGTAATCGGGCAGATGCTCCCGCCCGGCGTCATCAAGGCCGGCGCCGCCCTCCAGATCCGGTTCGGCGAAAGGGATCTGGACCGGATCGACTCGTGATGTCGGCCCTGTTCACGACCCCGAGCACGACGACCGCCTGGCAGACCGGGGCGGAGGGTGAGGTCCGCACTGGACGCCTCCTCGAGCCGCTCGAGGCGGAAGGGTTCCGGATCCTCCACGACCGCAGGATCCCGGGCTCGCGGGCGAACATCGACCACATCGTGATCGGCGCACCCGGCATCTTCGTGGTCGAGACCAAGTCGTACGCGGGCTCCCTCCAGATCCGCGGCAACGACGTCTTCGTCGCCGGGCGGCGAAAGACGGGGATCATTGACGAGGTGAAGCGCGTGGTTGCAGCCGTCGAGACCGCGCTCGCCGAGGAGATCGCCGCCCACGGCTGGACCGTCACCTCGGTCATCTGCGTCCACCGCGCAGACCTGCCCTGGTTCCGCTCCGGGGTCGGCGGCGTCCGGATCGTGTCGGGCCAGGAACTCGTCAACCGCCTGCGGAAGGCCGCCCCTGTCCTCTCGCCGGCCGATGTCGAGCGCCTCGCGGCTCTCGCGTCTGACCGCCTTCGGCCGGCGATGGTCGCGACACCCACTGCCCGCGCCCCGTCGATCCCGTGACGATGCGATCAGGCGAGTTCGCCGACTGGGCCTCCTCGACGCGGATCCTGACCGCGATCGCCTCTGCACTCTTCATGGCGATCTTCCTGCACCTTTCGTGCTCGCTCACACCGTCGATGGGGAGCCGCTACCCCTTCTGCCGGGGCGGCAGGGCCTTGCGGGCGTCCCGCTGGGCCATTCGGGCGGCGAGGGCCGCTTCCTGCCCCGCGTCGGTGGGGACGTAGTAGCGCCGGCCGGCGAGCTTGGCCGGCAGGTAGCCCTGGCCGGTCCAGCCGTCCTCCCAGTCATCCGGGTGGCGGTACGTCTTCGCGCTGGGGCGGAGGTAGCCGGGCACCGGGAGCGACCCGTTGGCGCGCAGCTCGTCGCGGGCCGCGAAGTAGGCCCGACCCGCCGCTGACGACTTCGGAAACATGGCGAGTGCGGTCGTGGCCTGGGCCAGCGCATAGAGACCCTCGTCGTTCGTCTCCGCCCCGATCTTCTCCACGGCCTCCAGGGCCG
>CAZVPS010000275.1:0-3080 GCA_964629105.1 uncultured Anaerolineaceae bacterium | reverse complement strand
CATGACTCCATCTTCCTCCAAGCGATGGAGTCTCCACCGAAGTCAGGGCGGTTCAACCGCTCCCTTCTGCCGGACGACGACGTGGACGCGATCCTCATGGGCGAGGTCAACTTGGCCGTGCGTTCATGCCTTCCGCCCAACGACCGAATCCGGACCATCGTCGAGCGCAACCTCGGCGGTCCGGTCACCGAGGTCGTCATGCGAACCGAGATTCTCGCCGACCGCTTACCGCGGATCGACCGGAGCGTCCAGGATCTCGTGGCAGAAGCGAAGGCCGGGAGGACGGACATCCCCATGGTGGTCGGCACGATCCGGAAGGTCGGCGAGTATCACGCGCGGGAGATGGCGAAGATCCGCTGACAGGGGCCGTGCTACGCCCCGGCCAAGCATCAGATCAGCGGCCACGAACACCCATGTCGCCGGCTGCGATCAGCGCCGGCCCCGTTCCGCGTGGTGACGATGATCCCGGCTCATGGGCCGGCCAGTTCGGGCGCCGACGACGGGGCCTTGCCTCTCGCCCACCACGCGCTCTGGGCCTCGATCAGGCGCGGGCCGCGGCAAGCCCGGTGCCGGGCGCAGCCCCCAGAAGGGCTCCCGTAGCGACCGCTGCACCTTCAGGCCTACGAGCCCAGCCGCTCGTCGCCTCTCGGTCGCTCAATGGCGTCTCGCACCGCGCGCCCCAGCGCTTCGGCGGTGAACGGCTTGGGCAGGAACGCCACCTCCCGTCCCGGGATCCCGTGAGAGATCACCGAGTTCTCGGTGAAGCCGGAGACGTAGAGGACGGGCAGGTCGGGCAGGTTCGCCCGAAGTTGCTCAGCCAATTGGTGGCCCTGCATGCCGGGCATGACCACGTCGGTGACGAGCAGGTCGAGCGATCCGCTCTGGGAGGCCGCGAGCGGGAGCGCTTCGGTGCCCGACGCCGCCTCGAGGACCGTGTAACCCTGCGCCTCGAGAGCACGCCGGGCGAAGGCGCGCACGGCGGCGTTGTCCTCGACGAGGAGGATCGTCTCGGAGCCGGTCGTTGCCGGGCGCACCGTGACCGCCTCAGCCATCGCGGTCGCCTCCTCCTCGACGCGCGGCAGGTAGATCTTGAACGTTGTACCGCGCCCGGGATCGCTGTAGAGGTAGATCGAGCCGCTGGACTGCTTGACGATCCCGTACACGGTGGCCAGGCCCATGCCGGTGCCCTTGCCCGGCTGCTTGGTGGTGAAGAAGGGCTCAAAGGCATGGGCCTCGGTCTCGGGGTCCATACCCACGCCGGTGTCGGAGACCGAGAGCAGGACGTAGGGGCCGGGGGTGACCTCGGCGTGGGCCGCGGCGTACTCGGCGCCAAGCTCGACGTTCGCCGTCTCGATGGTGAGCTTCCCACCCTCGGGCATGGCGTCGCGGGCGTTGACGGCCAGGTTCACGATGACCTGCTCAAGCTGGCTCGCGTCGGCCTTCACGTGGCCGAGGTCCGGCTGCGTGTGGGTGACGAGGGCGATGTGCTCGCCCATGAGGCGCCGGAGCATCGGGACGATGCCCTCGACGACTTCGGTAGGATCGAGCACGCGCGGCCGGAGGATCTGGCGGCGCGAGAAGGCGACCAGCTGACGCGTCAGTTCGGCGGCCCGATCGGCCGCCCGCAGGATCTCGTCGACATCGGCCCGGCGAGGATCGCCCTCGGGCAGGCCCCGACCCAAGAACTCGCCGTAGCCGTGGATTGCGGTGAGCAGGTTGTTGAAGTCGTGGGCGATCCCCCCGGCGAGCTGGCCGACCGCCTCCATCTTCTGGGACTGGAGGAGCTGTGCCTCCAGGGCGCGCTCCCGGGTGACATCCCGGGCGACCATCAAGTAGCCGGTGACGTCGCCCTTCTCGTCGGTCGTGGGCGACACGACCGCCTCTTCCTCGAACGGCGAGCCGTCCATGCGGCGTCCAGTGAGCACCCCCGACCATGTGCCGCCCACCGACAGTACCTCGGTCGCCTCGCGATACGCAGGATCATCGTCCGAGCCAACGCCGAGACGGCGCGCGTTCAGCCCGAGCACCTGGGCTCGACTGTAGCCCGTGATGCTCTCGAAGGCCGCGTTAACGTAGACGATGCGGTCCTCGGGGTCGGCGAGCATCACGAGGGCGGGGGCTTGCTCGATCGCTGACACCAGCCGGGCCCGCTCGGCCATCGCGTGACGCACTTCCGCTTCGGCCCGCACGACCCGCTCGAACGGCTCGCGCACACTCCCCACGAACACCGCGCGGTAGATGAAGAGGTAGGCCACGACCTTGTAGACGTGACCCAGCAGATTGAAGATGTCGGTGACGTCGGTGTAGAGGGTGAAGCTGAGCTCGCTCAGGATGGAGATCGTTGCTGCGGCAAACAGGCCCGGGGCGTCGTAGGGCACGGACTGGCGCGAGCGCCGCAGGAAGATCGCCGCCGACACCGCGAGGACCGCGATGATCACGTACTCGGCACCGATCTTGAACGCCGTCAGCCCCTGCCCCGGGATGAAGGTCCGCGGCAACGCGTCCTGGTGGTACAGGCCGACCCAGAGGACGACCGCCGTCAGGGCAAGGCTCCCACCCAGCAGCACCCAGCGCATCCGCGGCCGGGACAGCGGCCTCCAGGGTCGGAGTGCAACGGCCAGGAGCGCGATGGCGACGATGAAGCGCGCCGCCAGCCAGAAGTTGATCGCCTTCTCCGGCCCCGACGGCGTGATGAAGTCGGGCATCCCGGCGTAGGAGAGCGTGTGCACGAAGTCGATGACACCGGTGGCGAGCAGCGCGCAGGCGAGGAGGATGACGTTGCCCGGGCGCTCTCGGCTGTAGGCGTTCCACGCCACGCCGAAGACGAGCATCGCGACGACGATCGATGCGGTTTCCAGGGCCATGTGGAGCGGCGCATAGCTGGCCGCTCCCGCGAACGGATGGGCAACCGGCCAGCGCCAGACGACGAGGAACACCGTCGTCAAGCTCGCGAGCAGCACCAGGACGCGTCGATGGCCAAGTCCGTCACCAGGCATGGCAGAACAGCTCCCGACCCGCGACGGGCGTTCCATCAACGTCAGCGACGTACCAAGGCGCGCTCGTCAGCCGTGGCATCTAAG
>CAZVPS010000274.1:0-3082 GCA_964629105.1 uncultured Anaerolineaceae bacterium | reverse complement strand
GTCCACGCCCACGCGTCCGTCTACGCGGTGGAGGACGCCCTGGGGATCGAGATCCCGCCCAACGCGCGCCTGGTCCGCAACCTGATCGCGGGCGCCCAGCACATCCAGGACCACGTCATCCACTTCTACCACCTGCACGCGCTCGACTGGGTCGACGTCGCGGGGGCCCTCAACGCGAGCCCGTCGGGCACGGCGGCCCTGGCCCAGGCGATCTCGCCCTGGCCCAAGTCCTCCGAGTCGTACTTCGCGGGCATCAAGGACCGCGTCAAGAAGCTCGTCGACTCGGGGCAGCTGAGCCTCTTCGCCAGCGGCTACTGGGGCCATCCGGCCTACAAGCTGCCGCCCGAGGCGAACCTCCTGGCGGTCGCCCACTACCTCGAGGCGCTCGAGTGGCAGCGCGATGTCATCCGCGTCCACGCCGTCCTCGGCGGCAAGAACCCCCACCCCCAGACCTACCTCGTCGGCGGCATGGCCAGCGCCATCGACGCGAACTCGCCGAACGCCATCAACCTGGAGCGTATCGCCTTCATGGCGGAGCGGATCCGGACGATGCGCCAGTTCGTCGAGCAGGTCTACGTCCCCGACGTGAAGGCCGTCGCCAGCTTCTACCCGGAGTGGTGGACGATCGGCGCCGGGCACCGCAACTACCTGTCCTACGGGGCCCTCCAGCAGGGGAACCGGAACGACGAGGGCAAGTTCACCTTCCCGCGCGGGATCATCCTCGACGGCGATCTGGGGACGGTCCACGAGGTCGACCAGAAGAAGATCACGGAGTCGATCGCGCGCTCCTATTACGAGTACGCCGGCGGCAACGACGCGCGGCTCCACCCCTGGGACGGCGAGACGAGCCCGAAGTACACGGGGCCGACCCCGCCGTACCTCAACCTCAACCTGGACAACAAGTACAGCTGGCTCAAGTCGCCGCGCTACGACGGCAAGCCGATGGAGGTCGGGCCGCTGGCGCGCATGCTCGTCGCCTACGGCGCCGGCAACGCGCGGGTGCAGGAGCTGGTCAACGGCGCCCTCACCGAGCTGAAGCTGGAGCCGGCCGCCCTCTTCTCCACGCTCGGACGGGTCGCCGCACGGGCGCTGGAGACGGTCTACCTCCTGGACCTCATGGACCAGTGGCTGACCGAGCTGGCCGCGAACATGCAGTCCGGCGACGTCCGGATCCACGACGGCACCAAGTGGGACCCGTCCTCGTGGCCGAAGGAGGCCCAGGGCTGGGGCTTCCACGAGGCGCCGCGCGGCGCTCTCGGCCATTGGGTCAAGATCAAGGACGGCAAGATCGAGAACTACCAGGCGGTGGTCCCGTCGACCTGGAACGCCAGCCCGCGCGACGAGCAGGGCGTCACGGGCCCCTACGAGGCCTCCCTCGTCGACACCCCGGTGGCCGACCCGGAGCGCCCGCTGGAGCTCCTGCGGACGATTCACTCCTTCGACCCGTGCCTCGCCTGCGCGGTTCACGTCATCGACGCGACCGGACGCGAGCGGGTGCGGGTGGAGGTGCGCTGACATGGCCGCCCTCGAGCATCCCGTCCCGGCGACGAAGGGCCACGACTACGCGTCCGACGAGGAGGCCCTCCACGGGGATGGCGAGATCGGCTCCGGTGCGATCTACGTCTGGGAGGTCCCGGTCCGGATCACCCACTGGCTCATCGTGACGACGATCGTGATCCTCACGATCACCGGGCTCTACATCCACAACCCGTTCTTCCCGGCCCCCACGGCCGCGGAGGGGGCCGGCACGATGGCGACCATCCGCTTCATCCACGCGCTGGCCGCGATCGTCTTCATGTGCTCGTTCGCGGTGCGCTTCTACTGGGGCTTCGTGGGGAACAGCTTCGCGCGCTGGCGGGCGATCATCCCCCACAACCGCGAGCAGTTTTACTGGGGCCGCGAGATGCTGAAGTACTACCTGTTCCTGCGGAAGGAGCCGGTCCCCGTCACGGGCCACAACTTCCTGGCGGGCGTCGCGTACACCATCGTCTGGATCGGGATGGTCGGCCAGATCCTGACGGGCCTGCTGCTCATGGCGTGGGTCCTGGGGATCCCGCCGATCACGACCTTCTTCGGCTGGGGAAGCTCGGTGCCCGGCGGGATCCAGACCGTCCGGATGCTCCACTTCCTCCTGACGTTCTTCTTCGTCGCCTTCGCGATCCACCACGTCTACTCCGCGACCCTCGTGGACTACGAGGAGCGCAACGGCGTCATGTCCTCGATCTTCTCGGGCTTCAAGAACATCAAGCCGGGGAGGACGCTCGAGGCGCTCAACCTGGCCGGTCGCGGGGCGCCGGAGGAGATGCGGCGGATCGAGGAGGAGGAGGAGGAGGAGGAGGAGGAGGAGGAGCGGCACAGCGGCACCCAGCAGGGGGCCGGCTGATGCACGAGGCCCCGGGGACGGTCTCCCGTCCCCGGGGAGCCGTCCTCGCGGCTGCCGGACCGCGCGAGGGCGCCGCCGCGCTCGAGGACGCCGAGGCACCCGGGCGCTACGCGATCCTTGGACTTGGCAACCTGATCCAGGGCGATGAGGCCCTGGGCGGTCTCGTCGTGGCGCGGCTCCTCGCGCGCCCGGAGACGCTCGCCGCGCTCCCGTTCCCCGACGCCGTCGAGCTCATCGACGGGGGAACCGTCGGGCTCGGGCTCATCCCGTACCTCGTGGGCCTCGACGGCCTCGTCATCGTCGACATCGTGAACGCCGACGCGCCGCCGGGGACGCTGGTCGACCTCGACGCCGCCGCCGTTCTCGCCCACGAGCAGGTCATGGGGGCCCACGACCTGGGCGCCGAGGAGCTGCTCGGAGCGCTCCTCTTCATGGGCGCCCTCCCGCGGCGGGTGCGGGTCGTCGGCATCCAGCCGGCGGCGATCACGCTGGGAACGGAGCTGTCGCCCGACGTTGCCACCGCCGTTCCGGGGCTGCTCGACGCGGTCCTGGGCCACCTCGCCGCTTGGCAGGCGGAGGACGGAGCGACCGCGGGCGCGTGACCAACCGCACTGGCGGGCACCGCGCCGGCCGCCGCAATGGGCCCGCCAGCCCGGCACCACCCCGGTGCCGGCCCGGCCCCGCTACTCTGGCGCCATG
>CAZVPS010000273.1:1342-3086 GCA_964629105.1 uncultured Anaerolineaceae bacterium | reverse complement strand
GAATAGCCCGCCGGCCGATTCGAGGTCGGTGCCGGCCGGCCGGCGAGTCTGACTCGCGAGTCTTCAGGAAAGCGTCCGTGCAGCTGACAGCAGCTCCCTGAACGAGTCCTCCACGGATGAGTGCGACATGTCCGGGACGCCTAGCACCACCGTGTCCGGAGGGATGGCAAACCCGACCGGCGATTCGTACTCGACCGGAATGACGTGGAGGTCCCGCTGGCTCATGGCGGAGAGCTGTTGCCACAGATCCCGCTGTCTCGAGCGCGAAAGGTGGCTCACCAGACCAGGCCGCAGCCGAGCAAGCCACATGCGACCGATTGGCTCGTACTCCCGCCACAGCCCGGCCAGATGGCGTCGCCCGGCCGGCGAGCCCGGCCACACCGTTGCTGGCTCCGTCAGCGCGCTCAGCGCACGCGACAATGCTCGGGCCGGAGGCTGGTAGCCGGTCGCCGGCCACGGCTCACTTGGCCGGTACTGGGCGACGACCCGGTGCGCGGCCAGCAGTCCCTCGACCCATGGTCGCCAGCGCACTGCATCGAGCGTAGGTTTCCCGGCGGCCAATCGATGTCGGTCGAATGGAGGCACGGCGATCCCGTCGCGCCGGAGCACCCACACCGCGAATGCGACCGGCAGTGAGGCATCCTCGCTCCACTGCCGGTCCACGTCGACCTGTCCGCGACGGCTCAAGGTCCGCCTTACGTCACCTGCTCCCAGTCCCACGGCACGAGGCCCGTGCAAACGACTCCGTTGGCGTGGGTGACCACGAGCCGCCGCAAGGTCCCGTACACCAGACCAGCTCCTGTCCAACCCGTGCGATCGACGCCCCAGGTTGGACTGAACTGCCACGTCGTCCCTGACCATGAGCCGCCGGCCCCGTTGTTGACATTGACCCAGTCGATCAGCCAGTCGGCGCGCACGATGATGCCGATCGAAGACCCGGCGTCGGCATCGAACTTGGCGGTCGCTACACCCACGTCGGTAACCCACATCGACGCCCAGCCACAGCTCCCGACTACCACGTTGTCGGTGCCGACGCCACCCCCTGTCAAGCCGTCGACCTCGACGCCCGGGGGGATTTACGTTACCTCGAGTCCCACCGTCTGCGTGGCCGGTGCCACCGGCCCAGCCGCCCGGGCCGTGCCGGGGACGAGCCACCCAGCCACAATCAGGACGGCCACCAAACCTACCATGCGTCGCATCGAATCCTCCTTCCTGTCAAGCTCGTGCGCGTGAGTGAACCAGGTCAGCCGGGCCTCCACCTGCGCCAAAAGCCGGCCACCACTGATACGATCCCGGCGAGCATGATCGCGGCTGCGACCGGCGCATCCGAGCCTGAGATCACATCCATGGCTCTTCTCCCTTCTCGACGCTGCTTCCGCTGCCCCAACGGCACCTTTCCCAACAGGGTGATGAAGGCATCGGTGCAGCGCATCAGAGGAAGCGCTGACTTCTGGCATTGCGCAGTACCATCGCGAGCCAAGCTATAGGCGGCGAGCAATGGCGGGTCATCAGGGCTCCGATGACACGGGCCGAAGCGTCCCGGCGGCGGAAAGACGTTGGCGGCAACCGTCGGTGCATCGGCTCACACCCTCCGAGCGCAGAGTGCTCGATGAGGCGCTTCGGGGGGGAACGACCCGTGATATCGCTCAGGCCCTGTTCGTGACCGAGGCGACGATCCGCACGCACCTCACGCGCATCTACGAGAAGGTCGGGGTGCGGAACCGCATCGAACTGCTGGCGAACT
>CAZVPS010000273.1:0-1242 GCA_964629105.1 uncultured Anaerolineaceae bacterium | reverse complement strand
TTGACCCTGCTGTCGGCATTCCTGGGGCCGACGCTCATCGCAGCACATGTCGTCTTGGTCCGCAGCAGCGTGGCCAACCGCCGCGTTCACTCGGCCGTGCTGACTGCGGGCGTCCTGCTCAGCGCTGAGCAAATCTCCGTCCTCGTCGCCCTGCGCATGCTATAGAGCAGGAGCGTCGCGGCCCCATCAGACGGCTGCGGCCCCCGGCGCCCCTACGCCGAGGCGCCCGGCAAGACTCGCCCGTCCAACCCGATCGTCGCCTGCCGGCGGAGGGCGCGCAGCTCGGCACCGGGCACCTGATCGCGGGCGTGGTAGCTGGAGCGCACCAGCGGTCCGGATTCGACGTGGCGGAACCCCATCGCGAGCGCGTCGGCCTTCAGGTCGGCGAACTCGTCGGGGTGGTAGTAGCGGACAAGGGGGAGGTGCTCCATCGTCGGGCGCAGGTACTGGCCGACGGTGAGGATGTCGCAGTCGACCGCCCGCAGGTCGCGGAAGGTCGTCACCAGCTCGTCGCGCTCCTCGCCCAGGCCAACCATGATCGAGCTCTTCGTGTGGACCTCGTGGCCAAGCTCGCGCGCAAGCGCCTTCGCCCGCTCGAGGACGCCCAGGCTGCGGTCGTAGCGAGCGCGCCGCCGGACCGGCTTCTGGAGGCGCTCCACCGTCTCGACGTTGTGGTTCAGGATGTCCGGCCCCGCCTCCATCACCGCCCGGAGCGGCGGACCCTCGCCGTTGAAGTCGGGGATCAGCACCTCCACGCCCATCCCGGGGCTGCGCTCGCGCAGCTGCCGGATCGTCTCGGCGAAGACGGACGCGCCGCCGTCCGGCAGGTCGTCCCGGGCGACGGAGGTGACGACCACGTGCTCCAGGCCCATGGCCGCGACGGCCTCGGCCACGCGCCGCGGCTCGTCCGGATCGAACCAGGTGGGCCGCCCGGTCCTGATGGCGCAGAAGCCGCAGGATCGGGTGCAGACGTCGCCGAGGATCATCACGGTGGCCGTGCGCTGGTCCCAGCACTCCCCGAGGTTCGGGCAGCGGGCTTCCTCGCAGACCGTGTTCAGGTTCAGGCCGCGCAGGATATGGCGCAGGTCGCGGACGGCCTCGCCGGCGGGCATGGTCGCCCTCAGCCAGTCCGGGTGGCGGCGCGCGCGCCGCTCGCCGGCCGGGTCGATGACCGGTAGATCCAGGCCCATTGGTAGTCAGGGGCGCGGTGCTCGCAGGGCGAGCCCGGTTCCCCATTCCCCT
>CAZVPS010000272.1:0-3094 GCA_964629105.1 uncultured Anaerolineaceae bacterium | reverse complement strand
GTCGGGCTGCCGGTGGTGATCGGGTCGCCGCCGGCGAGCGTGATCATCTCGGCGATGAACGAGTCGTCGGCCGGCCCGTAGATCTCCTTCGTGGCGTCCAGCTCGTAGAAGACGCGCGGGCGCGTGCCGCCGGCCGCGGCGATCGCCTTCGCGATCGCGTCGATCTCGGCCCTCATCCGCTCCGCCATGGCCGCGCCGGCCGCCGGTTCCCCGGCCGCGGTCGCGACGAGCTCGATGTCCTTCAGCACGGCCGCCACGTCGGGAGCGTAGACGACGAGCACCGGGATTCCCAGGCCGCGCAGCTTCGCCAACGCGTCGGGGCTGTTGAAGCCGAGGCCGCCGGCCACGACGAGGTCGGCCTCGAGGCCGACGATCTTCTCCACGTCCACGCCCTGGAAGGTGGCCACGCCGGGGAGCGGGATCGCCTCCGGCGGATAGTCGTCGAAGTCCGTCGTAGCGATGACCCGCGGGCCGGCGCCGACGGCGAAGAGGATCTCGGTCGTCGCCGGCGTGAGCGAGACGATCCGCTCCGGCCGGGCCGGGATCGTGACCGCGGTGCCCTCGTCGTCGACGAGGGTCAGGGGGAACGCGGAGGCCGGGGTGGGCGTGGGAGTGGGCGCCGAAGTGGCGGTGACCGCCGGGGTGGGCACCGACGCCAGGGTGGGCGCGGCGGTCGGGGTGGCAGCCGGGCCACAGGCCGCCACGAGGAGGCCGAGCAGGACGACGATCGCGATCGAACGAGTGGCGCGGGTGACGCGGGACGGGATGAAACGCACGACGGACCTCGCTGGTGGGAGGGAGGGCTGGCGCGCGGGCACGGTGGCCCGCGGGCGCGCGGAAACGGACGCGAGGCCCCTAGGTGGCGGGAATCATGCCTGCCAACCCCTTTCTCTCGAGGGTTCGAGCGGCTGCACCGTGGGGCCGGCGACCGGACTTCCGTCCCGGAGGGGACGGTCACCGTAGCGGGACTGTGCCGGAATCACACCGGCTTCGCGACCACGCGGTGGGTCTTGTGACGGGCGGAGCGTAACACGCCCGTCACGTCCCGCGGGTGGGCCGAACGGCCCTCCAATGGCCCGACGACCCGGGTCGCCTCGGCCCGCTTCCCGGCGCCTGATAAGGGGCGGATAAGCGGCCGCGGGCAGACTCCGGGGGGTGCGACGCCGCCGCCGCGTCGCGCTCACCCGCCTCCTCCCGCCACGGTCATCCCGCCGGAGGAGGTCGCATCGGATGTCGCCCGGAAGATGGACTCGCCAACTCGCCGCGCTCCTCGCGATGGTCGCCCTCGCGGCCGTCGCGGCGGGGCCGGCACGCGCCGCATACCAGGCCACGGTCGACTCGAACGTGTCGGCGTTCTCGTTCGACTGCATCAAGGTCAACGACACCTTCCCGTCGAAGATGCTCACCGCAGCCGTCGCCGGATACCGCAACCTCGGGTTCACCACCACCGGCTACAGCGGCCCCGCCTTCACGCGGGCCCACGTGCTGGCAAGGACCCCCGCCGACTGGGGCTACTACGTCCACAGCCATGGCGACCACTACCTCAACACCGATGGCAGGTGGTACGCCGGCTTCAAGGAGGATGCCGGGCTCTGCGCACAGGCGAGGACGGTCTTCTCGAAGGAGATCGCCGCGGTCCGCGCCGGCCGCCAGTCGAACCTCGTGATCATGTCGACGTGCCACCTCGGCGAGGCGAAGACCACGATGCCGGGTGCCTTCGCGATTCCCATGGTCAAGGCCGGCGCGGGCGCATGGGCGGGTCCCAACTTCTACCTCGGGTACGTCGGAGCAACGTGGGACAGTGATCAGTTCGCCTTCGAGACCCGCTTCTGGGATGCGCTCGGGCCCGGGTACGGAGTCGGCAAGGCCTTCGACCTGGCGAAGCTCGGGTCGTTCAACGTGGGGTTCGCCGCCAACGGGTACTGCAGCTATCTCTGGACGGGGCGGGCCGGGCCCCTGCCGAGCGGCTGCACCAAGTGTCTGTGAGGTCACGACCATGCACGCACGATCTCTCGCGCCGCTCGGCCGGCGCCGCACGCGCCTCCTCGTCGCCATCGTCCTCGCCGGCACGGCGATCGGCCTGGTGCTCCCTGGCGGGACGGGGCCGGGCGACGCCGCCGACCGCTTCGTCGCCGGCGGGCCCGCCACGGAGCGCACGCCACTCGCCGCCGAAGAAGCGGCGCCGGTCCTGGCCGCGGCCAGCTCGTCACGCCAGCGCCTCGGCCTCCCGGGGCCGGCCGCCGTTCGCGTCGATCGTGTGATCGACCGCTTCAGCGGGACGACGTATGACGAGGTGACCGCGACGGACACGGCCGGCCGCACCCTGCACCTGCAGCGTTTCGACGATAGCGGGCGCCTCGTGGGCGCCGTCTCGTTCGGGTGGCAGTCCAAGGGCGGCCGCCCCATGCCCGACGCCGAGTCGGCCCGGGCACGCGGCAGCCGCCTCGCGGCCGACCTCGGCCTCGGCGTGTCGGGCGCTCCCGATGTGCGCCCGGATGCGGACGACAGCGGCTGGACCATCGCCTGGCCGCGCGTCGTCGACGGGATCCCGGTGCTCGGCGACGGCGTTCGCCTCGACCTCTGGCCCGACGGACGGGTCCACGCAGTCGTGCGAGCGGAGCGGCCGCTCGCAGCCCCGCCGTCGAGCCTGCTCGACGAGGCCACCGCACGGCAGCGGGCGACGGAGACCCTGGGCGACCTGTTCGGCAGCCGCGCGGGCCAGATCGCGATCGCCGCGCTCGAGCTCGGCTGGGTCGCGCCGAACGACGCTTTCGATCCGGCCGCTCCGGACGCGCCCGGGTCCACCCTTCGCCTCGCCTGGGTCGTCGAGGCCCGGACCCGTGGGGAGCTCGCCGAAGGGCTCCGCGCGGTGAAGGTCTTCCTCGACGCAGGCTCCGGCGCGCTCCTCGGGGGCGATGTCCTGCGGTGAGCGCCAGGCCGCCGCTTGGCCTTCGTGCGTCCCGCCCGGTCGTCGGCCGGGCGGGACGCCATCCGACCCGCGGTCTCGGGGCCGTCGCCACGCTGGCGGCCGCGGCCGTCGTCGCCGCCGGCTGCGCGACACCCGGCCCCGGCTCGCCGGCGATGACCCGGAGCC
>CAZVPS010000271.1:0-3102 GCA_964629105.1 uncultured Anaerolineaceae bacterium | reverse complement strand
GGAGGCGGGCCGCTGGCGGGCGAGCTCCCCGCTGGCGGGCCCCCCGCCGGCGGCCCCCCGGCTGGCGGCCTCCCGGCTGGCGGGCGGGTCAGCGCCACGTCAGCACCCCCTTGCGCCAGGCGTAGGCCAGGCCGAGCAGGAGGACGAGGACGAAGATCGCCATGGAGGTGATCAGCCCGGGGATCGGGTCGCGCACCACCAGCGCCCACAGGAAGATGAAGATCACCTCGATGTCGAAGGCGACGAAGAGCAGCGCGTAGATGTAGTACGAGACGCCGAACCGCCCGTGGGTGTCGCCGTACGTCGGGATGCCGCTCTCGTACGGGAGGCCCTTCAGGTAGCTGCCCTTCGTGCGGTGGCTGATGAGCCACGAGGCGGCGATCACCAGGAAAACGAAGGAGACGCCCGCGATCGCGAAGCCGACGACGTACCAGATGCCTTCCATCGCACCTCTCCGCGGCCGGAGGACCACGGATTCTGTGACTGGTCCGCCGGCCCGGCGGGAAGCTCGGGTGAGACGCGCGCACGCACGCGGCCAGGGGGGCCGGACGTGCGGGGGCATGGTAGCAGGGGAGGCTTGCCGGCTGTGCGCCGCCAGGGCGTGCTCGTGAAGCACGTAACGGCGGTCGAGAGGCCGCCCGGCTGCCCGCCCCCGGCCGGCTCGCCCCTGAGCGTGTGCTGCGCTGCGCTGGGTGTCACTGGGCCCGGCCCGGCCCGTGAGGCCCTCCTGGGACGCGCCAGGGGAGCCGAAGAAGGCACGCTCGGCGGGCGGAGCGCGGCTCGAGGGTGCGCATCCGCCGACGGAGCGCGGCTCGGGCTGCCCAGGCGTCGTTACGTGCTTCAAGCGCACACGACCGCAGCGCGGGCTCATGGCCCGGATGGCGCCCCAGCCGCACCCCCACGCCCGCCGGCTCCCGGCCCGCGGCGGGGTCCGCACTCGTGCCCGCGGCGCTCCCCCCTACCGGCGGCCCGGCATCCGGTACGACAGCCCGCGCAGGGGCGGCTCCACGGCGATCCCGCGCCCGGCCAGCACCGCGCGGAACCCGCCGAGGTGGCGCGGGTCGAGCAGGCGCAGCACCGCGCTCCGCAGCTCGAGGGCCTCGGACGCCGACGCGGCGCCGGCCTGACGCCGTTGGACCAGCTCCTCGAGCCCGCAGCCGACGAGCAGCTCGGCCTGGGACGTCTCGCCCAGGAGATCGAGGCCCGCGCCAAGGATGGCGCCCCCGAGTGCCGTGGTGTCGACATGGGCTGTGATGTCCCGCTCCCCGACGTCGCGATACGGAGCCCCGGGAGCCCCATCGGCGACGTGCCCGCGGTAGGTCATGAGCGTGCCCGCCCGCCGGCGCGGCCCGTACAGGTCGACGGCCGGCGCGCCGTAGTCCAGCACGAGGACGAGGCCCGCCTCGAGCCGCCGGCCGACCTCGCGCGCCCACGCATCGACGGCCGGGCGGACCTCGAGCCGCTGGCCCTCGATGAGCGCGATCCCCGCCCGCGCCAGGCGCTCGAGCTGGTCGCGCAGCGCGGGATCCGCAGGCTCGTCCAGCGATTCGCCCAGTCCGCCGTCTGCCGTGACGGCCACCCGGATCTCCCGCGGCCGCCCACCCCGGACCTCGAGGAGGTGGACCGGGAGCGCGTCGAGGAACTCGTTGGCGACGACGACGCCGGCGACCGGGCGGTCATCGAGCACGGCGGGTTCGACGACGGGCAGGCTGGCCGCCGCGGCGCGTGCGCGCAGCTCGGCCAGCCGGTGCCGGTTGAGCTCGACCGGGGCGTACACGAGGGCGTCCGCGAGCGGCGACCCGTCGTCGCGGAGGCCGGCGAGGATCGCGAGGGCCAGCGTCCCCGCCCCGGCGCCGTACTCCATCAGCGTGAACGGCGAGGGCCCGCCGAGGCGCTCCCAGGCCTCGGCCACCTGCCGGGAGAGTGCCGCCCCGAAGATCGGGTGCAGCTCGGCCGCGGTCAGGAAGTCACCGCCGCGGGTCGGGCGGACAGCCGCCGCGGTGTAGTAGCCGCCCTCGGCGTGGCCGAGCGCCAGGGCCATGAAGTCCGCGAAGGGGATCGGGCCGCGGCGCGCGATCTCGGCCCGGATCGCCGCCTCGGCCGGCGTGGTCACCGGGCGCGCTCCGCGAGCAGGCGGAGGCCGGGCCCCACCAGCGTGTGCCCGCCGAGGAGGACTGGGATCGGCGCGGTCGCGGCCGCGGCAGTGAGCGCTCGCAGCCAGGGATCGACGATGCGCTCCGGCATGAGCAGGTCCGAGGCGAACCGGTCCTCGGGCGGCGGCCATGCCTCTTCGTCGGCGCCGAGCCGGTGGGCCAGGAGCACGCGGGTATCGATGACAGCCGCGTCGCCGAGGCGGGCGAGGATGTGCCCCAGTTCCTCGGGGCCATCGCGGTCGAGGAGGAGGCCGATGGTCGAGGCAGGCGGACGCGCCGCCACGGCGGAGTCGGGCGCCTGCGCCAACCGGGACGCAGCCCGCAGCCCGCGCTCCTCGATGAGCGCCCGAACCCGGCACGCCGCGCGCCTCTCCAGCGCGGCAAGCGTGCCGGACGAGGCCCTCCCTGCAACGGTAAGTTCGGCCCGACGGTCGGCCAGCACCGACCGAACGGCGGCCAGGCGCAACGGGAACACCGAGCCCGCGGCGGCCGCCGGGAGCGTGCCGCCCGCGAGCACGAGGTCGGCCGGCGAGTCCAGGTCGAACCCAAGCCGGTACCTCCGGCGCAGGTCGTCCACGGGGTACCCCGCGACCTCCTCGAGCCAGCGCGGCAGGGCGTTGTCCGCGGGGAGGTCCGGGAGGTCGCGGAGCACGGCCGCGCCGGCGACGGCCACGGCGTCGGCCGAGTAGCGGTTGTTCGCCAGCGCGAGTGGGAGATCGGAGGACGCGGCCGCCACGAAGGCGCCGTAGTCGGCCGGGCGCGCGAGCGCCAGCGCCCCGGAACCCAGGACGACGATCCCGGGCGTGCCCGCCGCCGCGGCGAGGCGCCGCAGGCGAGCGCCGAACGGCTCGACCCGCGTCTCTTCGACGAAGGCGCCCGCCGCGGCGCCCGCCGCCCGGAACTCCGCGAGGTGGCGCGCCGCCATCTCCCGGCGCGCAGCGTCGAACGC
>CAZVPS010000270.1:0-3149 GCA_964629105.1 uncultured Anaerolineaceae bacterium | reverse complement strand
AATGGGGAACCGGGCTCGCCCTGCGAGCACCGCGCCCCTGACTACCAATGAGCGAACGCCCGGCCAGGCCGCCGGCAGCGCCGGGGCCCGCGGCGGCAGCCCTTGCGGCCTGCCCGTACCTGGTCTCGGTGGATGGCCCGTGGCATGGCGCAGCACCTTCGCGCGCCCATCGCTGCAGGCTCCTTGCGTCGGGGCGCCCGACACTCGATCGGCAGCGGGCGCACTGCCTCACGGCGGCCCACGCGTCCTGTCCGACGTGGCTCGAGACCCACGGCGACGATGGCCCCCGCAAGCGCCCGGGGCCATTCGTGCAGATGGCACCCGTCGTTCTCGAGGGCGCCGGCCTCGGTCACTCGTCGGACGCGGCGGCGCGGCGGCTGGTCGGCCCGGCGACGGTGATCGTCGTGGGCGTCGCCCTTGGCGCGCTCGTCCTCGCGCGCGGACCGCTGACACCGGGCTCACCCGGAGCCGGGGACGACGGGGCGTCGCCAACCCCTGCCGGCACGATGGCGCCCGCGACGGCCACCCCCAGTGGAGCGCCGACGGTGACGCCCTCCGAGCGCCCGACGCCGACGCCGCACCCGACGGCGACCCCGCGGCCCCGCACTTACAAGGTCCGGTCCGGGGACACTCTCAGCGCCATCGCCGCCCGGTTCGGGACGACGGTGGCGGAGCTCGCGGCCCTCAACAAGATCACGAACCCGTCACTCCTGCGGGTCGGGCAGGTGCTCAAGATCCCCTGATCGCGATCGCGCGGTCGCCGACCGGCGATCAGCGCTGGCAGGAGCGGCAGAAGGAGGTCGCCTCGCGGCCCCCCACCTGGCTGATCGTCGTCCCGCAGCGCGGGCACGGCCGGCCGCCCCGCAGGTGCACGCGCAGGTTGTCGCGCACCTGCTTCTCGAACGTCGGAGGAACGCGGTCGCGCAGGAGATCGACGGCCGCGGCGAGGGTTGACCGCATCGCGCTGAACAGGGTCGCGGTCTCCTCCGGCGCCAGCGTCGAGCGACGGCGGAACGGGCTGAGCCGGGCCTCCCAGAGGATCTCGTCACTGTAGGCGTTGCCGATCCCCGCCACGAACGCCTGGTTGCGGAGCAGCGCCTTCAGCTCGCCCGGATGACGGCGGATCCGCGCCTGCCAGGTCTCCATCGTGAGGGCCGGGTCGTCGGCATCGGGCCCGAGCTCGGCGATGCCCGGAACGCCCGAGGGATCGGCGGCCGGCGCGAGGTAGATCTTGCCCATCCGCGTCGGATCGAGGTACCGGAGCTCCACTGCCGAGCTCGTGTCCGGGAGCCACGAAGCACCCGCAAGCCATGTCGCCGGCGCTCGTGGCGCTGCGAGATGCGGGCCGAAGCGGATGGCGATCGCCGCCCTGGGCCGGGCGGCACCGGGCACCGCCAGGCAGAATCGCCCGCTGAGCATCGGGGCGGCCCAGATGTCATGGCGATCGAGCCGGAATACCAGGTGCTTCCCGCGCCTCCCGACGCCCTGCAGGACCTGGCCGGCAAGCGTCGCCGCCTGGTCCGGCGTCGCCCGCAGGACGAGCTGGTCATCGATGCGAAACGCCGTCACCGGCCGGCCATCGAGCGCCGCCGCGAAGGCGTCGGCGAGGATCGCGAGGTCGGGCAGCTCGGGCACGCGCAGGACACTCGGGCACGCGCAGGAATTGTATCGGCCTACCCCCCTGTGCTAGACTCTCGCGGCCCCAGCGGGGCGACAGCCGAAGAGCCAACCCGACCGACGCCACCGGAGGGACGGACCGCACGCACGGCGCACGGACCGCGAACCTGGAACCCGACGACGGCTCGAGCGAAGCTCGGCCGTCGCCCTCGTTTCCAGGCGGAATCAAGACCAGGAGCAGGAACCCTTGACGGAAGAGCAGCAGCAGACGACCACCCCGGAGCCCGCGGCGCAGGACGCGCCGGCCGAGGCACCTGAGGCAGCGGCGACGGCCGATCCGGCGGTCGCGGTGGTCGAGGAGAGCGCAGCGGCCGAGGCCGCCGCGGAGTTCGTGGGCGAGGCGGTCGTGGCGGACGCCATCGCGGAAGAGCTCGCCGTGGAGGCGGTGGAGGCCGAGGCGGCCTCCGAAGAGCTTGCCGTGGATGCCGTCATCGCGGATGCCGTCGCGGAAGAGCTCGCCGAGGAGGCCTCCGTCGCGGAGGTCGCCGGCGATGCTGATGCCGCCGAGGAGCCTGCCGCCGAATCGTTCGTCGCCGACGCCGTCGCGGGGGAGCTCCTCGCGGAGGCGCTGGTCGTCGAGGCCGCGGCCGAGGAGCTCGCCGAGGGGGCCGTCGCGGCCGCCGCCGTGGCTGACGACCTCGCGGCGGAGATCGCGGAGGCGCCCGCGGCGGAGCCCGAGCCCGAGGCTGAGCCGGCCCCGCTCGCGGGGCCCGAACCGTCGACGATGGCCGAGCTGCTCGCCGAGCAGGACGCGGACATCCGCAGCTTCAAGCACGGCGACGTCGTCGAGGGAACCGTCGTTCGCATCGACCGCGACGAGATCCTGGTCGACATCGGCGCCAAGAGCGAGGGCGTGGTCAGCAACCGCGAGCTGTACGGCCGCAACGCGGAGTCCGCCCCGGCGCTCGACATCGGCGACACGGTCCTGGTCTACGTGCTCCAGCCCGAGTCGCCGGAAGGGCACGTCGTCCTGTCCCTCCGGCGCGCCGGCCTCGAGCGCAAGTGGCGCTCGATGCAGGAGCAGTTCGAGACGGGCGTCATCATCGAGGCGCCCGTCATCGACCACAACAAGGGCGGCCTCATCGTCGACTGCGGCATCCGCGGCTTCGTGCCGATCAGCCAGATCGTCGACTTCCCGCGTCGCCCGCAGAACGAGCAGCCGCGCGACGCCGCCCAGGAGATCGCCGAGAAGCTGCAACCGTACGTCGGCCGTCGACTTCGGCTGAAGATCCTCGAGGTCAACCGCAAGGCAAACCGCCTGATCCTCTCGGAGAAGGTGGCGCTCTACGAGGAGCGACGCGAGAAGCGCGACGAGCTCTTCAGCAGCCTCCAGGTCGGCCAGAAGGTCACCGGCTCGGTGCGCTCCATCGCGCCGTTCGGCGTCTTCATCGATCTCGGCGGGATCGACGGCCTCGTTCACAAGAGCGAGCTCAGCTGGAACAAGGTCAACAACCCCGAAGCCGGCTACAAGG
>CAZVPS010000269.1:0-3155 GCA_964629105.1 uncultured Anaerolineaceae bacterium | reverse complement strand
CCAGGCCTCGCTCGAGGGCCGAACCGACGACGCCCGGGCGGCCTACCTGGCCGCCGAAGCGGGACTTCGCGACCTCGGAATCCGCTTCGAGCTGGGCCTCGCCGCGCTCGAGCACGCGGTCTTCCTCGCTGGGGATGCGTCCTCCCGCGCGGCCGCCGAGGAAGCGCGCGCCGTCTTCGCCGAGCTGGGGGCGACCACCCTGCTCGCGCGCCTGCCCGCCGCGGTCGCCCCCGGGGTCACCGCGACCGTCCCGGCCGCGGACTGACCCGCCCGCAGTCCGGTCGCGTCTCCCTGCTCTGCCGTCTTGCGTACCCGCCGACTGCCGCCCCTGCCAGCTCCCTGCGGGCCCGGCTGCGGACTGGAGACCCATCGGATTTGATGCCCGTGGCCGCATCAAGAGCGCATCGCGGCGGATCGTGCAGGCGTCATGAGCGGAGACGGACAGCGCCAGTTGCGATCCGGCACACAACTGGCCGTTGAGTGACGGTGAAGCGCCGCCTGCTTCAATGCTGCCATGTGGGACAAGCCGGTCGATGACGAGACAGCCGCCGCCCTCGAGGCGCTTGGCCGCCAGGTGCTCGGCGCACGGCGGCACGCCGCCCTCTCGCAACGCGAGGTCGAGGCCATGACCGGTATCGACCAGACGACCCAAGTGCGCATCGAGCACGGGAAGGCAACAGGTCTACCGCTGCGCCGATTCGCGAGACTGTTGGTCGCCCTCGATGCCGGAGTCGCCACCCGGCGGCCCGCGCCTGCGTTCGGCCTTGCCGCACCCGGATCCCACGAGTGGATCAACGACGGACCGGCCTGGGACACGGCGGTCGGTGCGAACGATCCTCCCGACGACGACCAGCTCTGACGCTACCGGCCCAAGTGACCTTCGTGCCCGGACGCCCGTTTCGCGGGTGGCCCTGATGCCCCCGCGATGCGGCCACGGGCATCGATCCATGTGCTCCCATTTCGCGCGGGGTCCTGGAGCCCCCGCATGCGGGTGACGTGCCGACGCACCGGTGCCAGACAACCCGGCACACCGGACCCGTAGGATGAACGGCCATGCAACTGCTCGAAGGCGCCCCCGTCTACTCGGCCACGGACCTCGTGGGCTTCCTCGCCTGCGGCCACCGCTTCGAGCTGGAGCGGGCGGCAATGGCCGGCCTGGTCAAGAAGCCGATCCGCAGCGATCCCACGATCGAGCTCATCCAGGAGCGCGGCTACGAGCACGAGCGCCGCTACCTCGACGACCTCCGGGCCGCCGGGCGGACGATCGTCGAGATCCACAGCGACGGCTCGACGGCGAACACGCGCGAGGGCCTGCGCGAGGCGGCCGCCCAGACGATGGCGGCGATGCGCGCCGGCGTCGACGCCGTCTACCAGGCCACCTTCTTCGACGAGGCCTGGCGCGGCCACGCCGACTTCCTCCTGCGCGTCGACAACGCGGCCGGCGAGCCTCCGAGCAACCTCGGCGCCTGGCACTACGAGGTCGCCGACACGAAGCTGGCGCGCCACGTGAAGGCCGGCGCCGTCCTCCAGATCTGCTCGTACGTCGACCAGCTGGAACGGCTCCAGGGGTGCCTGCCGGAGCTTCTCCACGTCGCGCTCGGGGGAAGCTCCCGCGAGACCGTCAGCCTCCGCGTCGACGACTACATGGCCTACTACCGCCGCGTGAAGGCCGACTTCGTGGCGGCCGCCGACCCCGGCGCGGATGGAGCGACCGCGGGCTGGCCCGCCTACCCGCCGACGAACACCTACCCTGAGCCTGTCGAGCACTGCGACGTCTGCCGCTGGTGGGCCGACTGTTCCGACCGTCGCCGGGCCGACGACGACCTGAGCCTCGTCGCCGGCATCAGCTCCCGCCAGCGCCGCGGCCTCAAGGACGGCGAGCCCGGCGGAAGGCCGGGGAGGATCGCCACGCGGCGGGGGCTGGGCGGGCTCGACATGGCGGGGCTCCCGAAGCTCGACTGGTGCAGCCGCCCGGCCCTTGAGCGCGTCCGCGAGCAGGCCCGGATCCAGGTGGAAGGCGAGGATCGCGGCGAGGTTCTCTGGGAGCTGCTGGAGCCGGAGTGGGCGACGCCGACAGTGTTCGTCGACGCCGGGACCGCGGCCGGCGACGCTGAGGCCACGGCCGTCGAAGCGCCGGGTGCCGGCGAGCGGACGCTGGTCCCGGACCGGGGCTTCGTCGTCCTGCCCGAGCCGTCGCCGCACGACCTCTTCCTCGACCTCGAGGGCGACCCCTTCGCCTTCGACGACGGGATCGACTACCTCTTCGGCGTGCTGGACCCATCGTCGACGGAGGACGACCCCCGGTGGGCCGGGTCGACTGCGGCCGCCGGCGCAAGCGCTGCCCCTGCCGCCGCCCCGCCGGTCCCGCGCTTCGTGGCCTTCTGGAGCCGCGATGCCGAGGGGCGCGTCACGCTTGCCGCCGAGAAGGCCGCCTTCGAGCGCCTGATGGACTTCCTCATCGCCCGGCTCGACGCCGACCCCACCCTCCACGTCTACCACTACGCGGCCTACGAGAAGACCGCCCTCGGCCGACTCGCCCAGCGCCACGCGACGCGCGAGGAGGAGGTCGACCGGCTCCTTCGGGGCCGCGTCCTCGTGGACCTCTTCCGCGTGGTGCGGCAGGGGATCCGGGCCAGCGTCGAGAGCTACTCCATCAAGCGCCTCGAGCCCCTCTACGGCCTCACCCGCGAGGTCGCCCTGAAGGACGCGGGGAGCAGCATCGTCGAGTTCGAGACCTGGCTCGGTCGCGGCGCCACCGCCGAGGGGCTCGTCGGCGACGCGATCCTGCGCGAGATCGAGGGCTACAACCGCGACGACGTCGTGAGCACCCTGCGCCTCCGCGACTGGCTGGAGGCCCGGCGCCTCGACCTCGGGGCGCGGCTGGGGATGGAGATCCCCCGGCCGCCCCTCCACCCCGAGGCCGCCGAGCCGGCCGAGCCCGAGGGGCGCGCGGCCGAGGTCGCCGAGGTGGTGGCGGCGCTGACGCGCGATCTCGACGGCATCGATCTCGCGGCCTTCACGACGACCGACGAGCAGCGGGCGTCCTGGCTCCTGGCCCAGCTGCTGGGATGGCACCGCCGCGAGAACAAGGCGTTCTGGTGGCGCTACTACGAGTTCTGCGGGATGACCGACGCCGACCTCGTCGACGAGCGCGA
>CAZVPS010000268.1:0-3158 GCA_964629105.1 uncultured Anaerolineaceae bacterium | reverse complement strand
TCGCGTTCGCGCCCAGGTTGCCGGTCGAGAAGTCGCCGATGTGCATCCCGCCGCCCCGCCCGCGGCTGTAGCCCTCCTCCTTGCCGAAGAGCTCGGCGATGACCCGGTAGACGTGCTCCTCGAGGGTCGCCTCCAGGAGCTCCTCCCGGGTTTCGGCGGTCGAACCCGGAACCCGGGCCCGGAGCTGCTCGATCGTCATCCGGCGGATCGCTGCGAAGCCCTTGGCGATCGCGTCGCCGTGGCCGCGGTGGGAGCTCGTGACGTTGTCGTCCGGTCGCAGCGCCGATGTCGCGCCAACGGCCGTGCCCTCCTGGCCGATCGACACGTGGGTCGGGCCGCGGTAGTCGTAGCCGGGCAGCGGATCGTAGCCGCCCGATCGGAGCCGGACGATCATCTCCTCGAGCTCGCGAATGGCGAGCATGTCGTCGAGGAGGTCCAGCGCCCCGGCGCCGTCGATCCCGCCGGCTGCGACCTCCGTCGCCAGGTCGCCGCCATAGGCGAACCCGGTGATGGTCCCGCACGATTCCTCGAAGGGTGCGAAGTCGGGGCGGGCGTCGCTGCGGTAGGTCGGCTCGGCGGCCATGGTGATCCTCCGGGTGCTCATGCCTGTCGCGCCGGCCGGGCGCTCGGGCGGTTCTTCACGCTTTGATAACGCGGACGCCGCGTCGGTTGAGGGCCCGGACGGTCCGGTCGTCGATGCCCGTATCCGTGACCAGGACGTCGATCTGGTCGAGGCGCCCGGCGCCGGCGAACGATCGCGTCCCCATCTTGCTGCTGTCGGCCAGGAGGATCACCTCCCGCGCCCGGCGCAGGACCAGCTGCTTCGTGTACCCCTCGGACGGGTCGGTCGTCGTCAGCCCATCCTCGAGCGAGAGCGCGAACGTCCCCATCAGGGCTCGGTCCACGTGCAGGTCCTCGAGCACCAGGCGGGTCAGCGGACCGACGAGGGCGCGGCTCGTCGTCCGCAGCTCGCCGCCGATGACGATGAGGCGCGGGCCCCGCCCGACGAGCTCGGACGCCGCCGGCAGGCTGTTCGTCACGACGGTGAGGCGCGACCAGCCGTGGAGGAGCCGGGCGGCGGCGAGGACCGTGCTCCCGCTGTCGAGGTAGACGGTGTCGTCCTGCCCGAGCAGCTCGACCGCGCGCGCGGCGATCCGGAGCTTCTCCGCGGCCGCCGCCCCGGCCTTCGCATCGAACTGCGGCTCGTCGAGGCGCTCGTCCACGGCGACGGCGCCCCCGTGCACGCGCCGGAGGCGACCGGTGGCGGCGAGCGCGTCGAGGTCGCGGCGCACGGTTGCCTGCGACACCCCCAGTGCCGCGCTCAGCTCCTCGAGGCGGACGGCGCGCCGCGAGTCGACGATCAGGCCGAGCCGCTGCCGGCGCCGCGCCGCGAGGTCGTGGGCCGGGGCGTGTTCGTCGTCATCGGGCAGGACTTTCCACATCTCGACTACATTCTATCATGATCTTGCAAGAACGTGCTCGTTCCCGCGCGGCGCGGCGCAGCGCGGCGCTGCGCTGCGCTGCGGGGGAGGCCGGCGCGGCCGTACGATCTGCCCATGGCTGACATCGACGCCGCCGCGATCGCCCGAGCCTGCTTCCTGGACGACCGCAACCAGTTCGGGTGCGCCGAGACCACCTTCATCGTGCTCAAGGGCGCCTACGGCCTCGACGACCCGATGGACGCGTCCGCGGCGATGGCGCTCAACGGGGGCGTGGCCTACAGCGGCGGCGCCTGCGGTGCCATCACGGGCGCGGCGCTCGCGGTGGGGATGCTGGCCGAGCGGCGGATCGACGACCATCGTGTCGCGAAGCAGGTCGCCCGCCGGCTGATCGGCGGCCTGATGGACGACTTCCTGGCGGGACACGGTGCGGTCGACTGCCGCGACCTCATCGGGTACGACCTGCGGGCCCCGGGCCAGCACGAGGCGTTCATCGCGGGCGGGATCTGGCGCGATCGCTGCATGCGCCAGATCGAGTTCGCGGTGACGCGGATGGCACCGCTGGCCGACGAGGACGCGTGGGCGGCGGCGGTGCGGGATCTCGACACGGCCGGCTCCTGATCGGGCGGCGGCCCCCTGCGGCCCCTCGGACCCTCCGGCTTCTCAGCCCCGGCGGCGGTCCGGCGCGTCGTCGGTCGCCACCACCACCCTGCGGGTGGCGTCGAGGGCGACCTCCCCGGCCAGCTCGACGAGCGTAACCATCAGGCGCGCGCCCGGCGGCAGCTGGGGGTTGCCGCAGGCGTTGGTGTCGATGCCGAGCGAGCGCCCCTCGTGGAACGTGCGGGCGCCGATCCCGAGCTGGTACAGGAGGTGCTCGTGGTTGCCGCGCGAGAAGAGAGCCCGGCTCCCGGCGGCCGCCGCCTCGAGCTCCAGGCGCCGGAGCAGCGCGACGACTCGCGGGCTGTCCAGTCCGCGGTCGAGGTAGTCGCCGCGTCCCACGAGCGCGGTCCGCGGGGGTGCGACCCACCGCAGGTCCTCGTCGAGGAGCCCCGCCCGGACCAGGGCTGCCTCGAGCCCGGTCGCGACGCCGTGGGGATCCGAGAACGCCCAGACGGTCCAGTCGTCGGGAACCCGGGGGATCAGCGGATCGTGCATCGGGCGACAGTATGTCGCGCTAGACTTACGAGTGCCCGACGACAGAGGAGCCCCAGATGCCCGACGACAGCGCCGTCTCGCGCAGCGTCCTGGCGGAGCAGGTCAAGGACCACCTCCTCCAGGACATCCTCGCGGGCCGGTACCTGCCCCACTCGCGGATCGTCGAGACCCGGGTGGCGCGGGAGCTCGGAACCAGTCAGGCGCCGGTGCGCGAGGCGCTCCGCGGGCTCGAGGCGCTCGGCGTGGTGGAGATCCTGCCGTTCCGGGGAGCACGCGTGCGCCGGCCGAGCGCCCCCGAGCTGCTGGAGGCGTACGCCGTCCGCTCGGAGCTGGAGGCGCTCGGGGCACGCCTCGGCGTTCCCCGGATGACGGACGCCGACCTGGCCGACCTCGAGGCGCTCGGCGAGGAGATGCAGCGGGCCGCCTCGGAGGGCGACCGCCACGAGGTGGCGGTGGCCGACGCGAGCTTCCACGCGCGGCTCCTGGCGCTCGCCGGCAACGCGACGCTGGAGCGGGTCTGGCGGTCGCTCGAGCCGTACTCGCGCCCGTACATCACCCTCGTCG
>CAZVPS010000267.1:0-3195 GCA_964629105.1 uncultured Anaerolineaceae bacterium | reverse complement strand
GGGACGCGAGGATGCGTTGCGTCTGCTGCTACACCACGTGCTGGGACTTGACCGGATGACCTGCCGCAGGTCGCGGAAGGAGATGCGGGCGATCCGGTCGGCAACCGTGGCGTCGAGCAGGGCGTCCGCGGTCGCCGCGCCGAAGAGACTGGTGAACCCGGCCGTCGCTTCCTCGGCGGTCGGCCCGGCCAGCAGCTCGCGGATGGCGATCGCGGCGGACACGGGGCCCGCGACCTTCCGGACGACCGGCGAGACGGTGCCGCACGGGTCGGCGCCGCCCGGGATGAAGAAGACGCGGACCTCGACCCCTGCGCTGGTCTGACCTGCGGGCGCGGTCGACGCGGCCGGCGACGGGCTGGCCGGCGGGGTGACGGAGGAGCCGCCGCAGCCGGCCAGGGCCAGGACGAGGCCCACCACGATCAGCGTGCGCATGGGTCCATGATCGCGCGATCGGACGGCGCGTGCCCGACGCCCTCCCCGCTTCGGCGAACCACCGCTTCGGCGAACCTCTTGCCGCCGGGCCACTTGCCGCTTATCATGCCTCTCATGCTTAGCGTCAAGATCAGCTCCAAGCACCAGATCGCCGTGCCTAGCGAAGCGCGCAAGAAGCTCGGCCTGAAGGCCGGCGACCGCCTGGATGTGGAGATCGAGGGGGACGTCATCCACCTCCGGCGCCACGTGCCGGCGGGGACGCGCCTCCTCGGGATCGGTGCCCGGTACTACGACGGCACCGATGCCGCGGAGCGCGTTCGCGCACTGCGCGACGAGGACGAAGCACGGTGGCTCGAGCGCCGGGCGGAGATCGATGCCGACATTCGCGCATCTCACGCTGCCCATGCGGCGCGCGAGGTGCCGGAGCCGCCCAGATGACGATCGATGAGCTCTGCAGCCGCCATCGCCGGATCGCCTTCGACGCCAACGTGTTCATCTACCTGTTCGAGGGTTCCGGGGCGCTGTCCCGTGCAGCCGCGGCCGTTCTGGACGCCATCTCCAACGGTCGCGCCACCGGCCTCGCAGCCACCATCACCTTGTCCGAGGTGGTCGTCGGGCCGGTTCGGGCAGGCGATGAGACGATGGCCGAACGGTACCTCGATGCGATCCGCTCGATAGAGCACCTCCACGTGGTGCCCGCGACGGTGGAGATCGCGGCGGACGCGGGGATCGTTCGGGGTCGCAGGGGGCTCACGCTCGCCGATGCCCTTCACGTCGCAACCGCCAGAGCTGCGGGGGCCTCGGTCCTGGTGACGAACGATCGGCGGATCCGCCCGGTGCCTCAGCTCGACGTCGTGCAGCTGGCTGACCTGGTCGCCTGACGGGGCCCGCGCGCATGGGGGAATCGCGATGGCCGAAGGTCTTGCCCGTCAAGAGGGCTGTGCCGGCCGATGGAAGTGAGCCGGCGCACGTCCGGCGTACGAGGATGCGATGAGGCTGTACACCGCCCCGGCCGAGCTGCTGCGCCGCGGTGCGCCGAACCCGGGATCGCTTCGGCCCGCCGAGAAGGATCGCGCGTCGGGTGTCTCCTGCTTCGAGACCGAGACGGCGATGAAGAAGGCTTTCGCGAACACCGCGAACCCGATCGAGCCCGGCGACACGTACGTCGTTCTCGACACGTCGAGGTTCTGGGGTGTCGTCGTTGTTCGGGACGAGACGGTCGATGGGCACTGGCTGATCTGCCCGGCGGACCCGGCCGAGATTGACACCTGGATCAAGGATCGTCCCACGCATCGGTTGACGGCGATGCTCCAGGCGGCAATCATCAAGCCCGTGAGGAAGGTCCGTTGAACGAGCAGATCGCCCGGCATGTGGCAGCTCTCATCGAGGGCCTCTTCGAGGCGTCCGCTGCCGGCCTGCGCCAGCACGAAGCCGACGCGCACGCGTCGTTGACGGATCTCGGGTCTGATGACCGGCAGTCGCTGACGGCGGCGCTCGAGGTCGGGCGCGATGGCGGCAACTGGCAGCGCAATCTGGTGTTCACGATCGAGAGCGCGAACCCCGGCCAGTGGGCTGTGGACGTCCGCATCCTGAACGAGGAACAGGCCACGGTCGTCAGGATCGCCGAGGTCGCGGTCGCCGACGAGGACCTGGCCGAGGTCGCTTTCGCGGTCGCCCGCGCTGGCCGGTCGCGGCTGATGACCGAACTCGGGCAGCCGGTCGCCGCGTAGCCCAAAGGCCACCGGTCGAGGTCGGTCGACTCTTCGGCCTCGCCCCGACTACCGCGGGACGCTTCAGCGGCAGCCCGGCCGTCCCGCCTGACGCCGCCGCCGAGCGTCAGCCGCCGACGCGCACGATCCAGCGGCCGCGGGCCCGGCCGGCCAGGATGCCGTCGAGCGCAGCCGGAAGCGTGTCGAGCGTCACCTCGGTGAGGGCGTCGCCGAGGCCGTTCGGGCGCAGGTCCGTGGCAATCCGCTCCCACGTCGCGCGCCGCTCCGCGATCGGCACCACCGCCGAGTCGATCCCCACCAGGGCCACCGAGCGGAGGATGAACGGGAAGACGGTGGTCGCGAAGGCGGGGCCGCCAGCATTGCCCGACGCGGCCACGGTGCCGCCTCGCCGGAGCGTTCGCAGGATGTAGGGCAGGGTTGCCCCGCCGACGCAGTCGACGACGCCGGCCCACCGTTCCGATTCCAGTGGGCGGGTGCTGTCGGCCGTGACCTCCTCGCGCGCCAGGATGCCGGCGGCGCCGATGCCCCGGAGGCGCTCCGCCTCGTCGGGCTTGCCCGTCGCCGCCCAGACCTCGTAGCCGCGCCGGGCGAGGATCCCGACCGCGTTCGACCCCACGCCCCCCGACGCGCCGGTCACGAGGACCGGGCCGTTCGACGGTCGAAGCCCGCGCTCTTCGAGCCGAATCACCGAAAGCGCCGCCGTGAAGCCGGCCGTCCCGACCGCCATCGCGAGGCGCGGCGTCAGGCCCGCCGGCAGCGGGACGACCCAGCCCGCCGGGACGCGCTGGTACTCGGCGTAACCGCCGTGGCGGGCGACGCCCAGGTCGTGGCCGTGGGCCAGGACCGCGGCTCCCACCGGGATCGTCGGGTCCTCGCTGGCGACGACCTCCCCGGCCAGGTCGATCCCGGGGATCAGCGGGTTGATCCGGGCCACCTTCCCGTTGGGGATGGCCGCCAGGCCGTCCTTGTAGTTGACGCTCGACCAGGCGACCCGGACCTCCACCTCGCCCGGCGGCAGGTCGGCCTCGGCGAA
>CAZVPS010000266.1:0-3199 GCA_964629105.1 uncultured Anaerolineaceae bacterium | reverse complement strand
CTCCCTTCGTGGCCCACCGACCAGTCGAAAGTCCCTCACTACTTCGGGCCATGGCCTAACTGGGCCCTTAGTCCGCTGACTCTCCCCGACGTCTCAGTTGCCATCAATGGCGATGGCACAGGGGCGACGGCCGCGGCCACAGTGGGCGGCAACGGGGCCGTGACCGGTATCTCCATCACCGACCCGGGCAGCGGATACACCGCCGCCGCGTACGCCCGGGACCGCGGCCAGCACCTCACCGACATCGCACCCTTCCGGCACGCGCCCGACGCGGACCGCGATGCGCTCCCCTGCGCCGTGGCGCGCGGCGATGTCCGCCGGCGTTCCCGTCGCCGCGATTCGTCCCGCGGCGATCACGACGAGCGCCCCGCACAGCCGCTCCGCCTCCGCCAGCAGGTGCGTGGAGACGAAGACCGTCCGCTCCGCGGCCAGCTCGCGCAGCAGCTCCCGCACGCGGCGCACCTGGTCCGGGTCGAGGCTGTTCGTCGGCTCGTCCAGGATCACCACCGGGGGATCGCCCAAGAGCGCGTCCGCCAGTCCGACCCGCTGGCGGTAGCCGCGCGACAGCGCACCGATCGGCCGCCGCTCGACGCGTCCCAGCTCGAGGCGTTCGAACGCCGTCGCCACCGCGCGCCGCGCGGACGCCCGATCGAGACCCTTCATGTCGGCGCGGACCCGCAGGTACTCCCCGACGCGCAGTTCCGGGGGCAGCGGCGCATTCTCGCAGAGGTACCCGATGCGGCGGCGCACCGCGAGCGGCTCGCGCAGCACGTCGCAGCCCGCGACCAGCGCCGTGCCGGACGTCGGCGCGAGGAAGGTGGTGAGCAGGCGCAGGGTCGTGGTCTTGCCCGCGCCGTTGGGCCCGAGGAACCCGGTCACGACGCCGGGCTCCGCCCGGAACGTGGCCGCGTCGACCGCCGTCACGTCGCCGAACCGCCTGGTCAATGCGCGCGCTTCGATCATCCGCCCGCCGCCTGCCGCTCAACCTACCAGATGCCGGGGCCGGGGGAGTAGAGGCGAGGCGGCCCCTGAATCCCGCCGTAGCGCGTGGCGCAGGTCCGGGTTGGTTCCGGTAGTCAGGATGGAGCGACCGGCTCCGTTTCGCCAATCCGTAGGTTACGCTGCGGAACGGAGTCGAACCGTAGCGCGGAGCTACATGCGAAAGGAGCCGGTCGATGAAGGATGATATCCGATTCGTGGGTCTGGATGTGCACGCGGAGACGATCACGGTGGCGCTGGCGGAAGCCGCCGGCGGGGAGGTGCGCGAGTTGGGCACGATCCCCAACCGGGAGGAGTCGATCCGGAAGCTGATGAAGAAGCTGGAGCCGGCGAAGACGCTTCACTGCTGCTACGAGGCGGGTCCGACGGGGTACGTGTTGTACTGGCAGCTCGTAGGCATGGGGGTGACGTGCTTCGTTGTCGCGCCGACGCTGGTACCGGTTCGCCCGGGAGATCGGGTGAAGACGGATCGTCGGGATGCGAGGAAGCTGGCGCGGTTGTACCGGAGCGGCGAGCTGACGCCGGTGTGGGTGCCTGACCAGGCGCACGAAGCGCTGCGGGACCTGGTGCGTGCGCGGGAGGCAGCGAAGCGCGATGAAACGCGCGCCCGACATCGCCTGAGCAAGTTCCTGTTGCGGCACGGCCGGCGGCCGGGGAAGAAGCTGACGGCGTGGACGGTGAAGTACCTGGAATGGGTGCGCGGCGTCCGGTTCGAGCACGCGGCGCAGGAGGCCACGCTGCTGGACTACCTCGCGGAGGTGGACCACATGGCGGAACGGATCGTGCGGTTGGAACGGGCGATCGATGCGGCCATCGAGCAGATGCCGGCAGCGATGAAGGCGGTGGTCGCCGGGCTGCAAGCGTTGCGCGGGGTGAAGAAGCTCTCCGCGGTGAGCGTAGTGGCGGAATTGGGGCCTCTGTCGCGTTTCGATCGGCCGCGGCAACTGATGGGCTACAGCGGCGCGGTGTCGCGGGAGAGCTCGAGCGGCGAGCACGTCTGGCGTGGAAGCATCACCAAGACGGGCAACGCGCACCTGCGGCGTATCGTGGGCGAGGCGGCTTGGTCGTACCAGCACCGGCCCTGTTGCGGACCAGCGCTTCGCAAACGGCAAGCTGGTCTCAGCGACGAGGTGAAGGCGATCGCCTGGAAAGCCCAGCATCGGCTGCACGACCGGTACTACCGGTTGGTCGGCCGCGGGAAGCACAAGAACAAGGCGGCGACAGCCGTCGCCCGGGAGTTGCTCGGCTTCATCTGGGCGATCGGCGTACAGGTGGAGAAGGAACAAAGGGCGAAGGCCAGCGGCAAGCCGCTGGCCGCCTAGGGGAGAAGGAAGCAGGCGAACGGCATGGGACGGGACGAACAGCGGTCGAGGGGCACGCGGAAAGGAGAACCCTCGGCTCCCCTATGCGCTACGGCTTCGGCCCGAACGCGCGCGTGTAGTCCGAGGCAGCTCCCGACGGATCAGGACCATGACGGCGAGCGCGCAGCTCGATCCGCGGATACCAGTCTGATCAACCGTCGATTCAGCTTCCTCGGCCGCTGTTCTTCCCGTCCCGCGTCGAAGGAGGATGATCCCTGAGTGGCGTCCGAAATTCACTTGACCGGTCGCTCCATACCAGGGGAGCCACGTGCTCCCGGGGGGTGGTCGCCGGCCCGTTGCTCGTTCGCTCCGGCGGCCCTCGGCGGCCGCTCGGGGATCATCCGCCCAGCCCTGCTCCGATCCAGCGCATCACGTTGTACGTGATCGCGCTCCACAGGATGACGCTCAGCACCTTGTCGCCGCCGCGCACGAGGAAGCGGTCCAGGCCGCGCACGCCGCGGGCGTCGTTCACCGCGACCTCAAGCCGGCCGACGTGATGCTCGTCGGATCACCCGGGGAATCCATCCTCTGGGCGGCTCGAGGACAACGCGACGGGCTTGGGCTTCGAATTCCATCGGGAGGCGAGACTCCTGTTGCCCGTGGCTCGGAGGGGCCCAGCACGAAGGACAACAGGAGGATCACGATGGGAGAAGTGTGCACGAAGATGACCGAGGATCTCAAGCTCCGCGCGTACCGAGCCGGGACGGAGCACGAGTACCTGCGCTGCGCGCGGGCGTTCGTCGCGCACTACATGCGCCCTCCGTCGGAGCTCGGAGAGCGGGAGATCCGCGCGTACCTGCTGCATCTGCTGGTGGTTCGGAAGGTGTCGCCGGCGACGG
>CAZVPS010000265.1:0-3200 GCA_964629105.1 uncultured Anaerolineaceae bacterium | reverse complement strand
TGCGGCGGCGCCGCCCGCCCGGGAGACTCCGGCGGCCCCTGCTCCGCCGACCGCCGCGCCGCCGGACCTCGACGCCCTCGTGGAGGCGTGGCCGGCACGGGCCCTCGACGCCCTGCGGGCGATCCGCACGGTGGCCTACGCGCCCGTCCCCGACTACCACCTCGAGGCGGGCGCCGACCAGTTCGGCGCCCGCCTCCGGGCGGCGCTCCATGCAGCCCTCGCGGAACCCGCAACCGACCTTGCCGCGGACGCCCCGCGGGCCTTCGTGGCGGCGGCGCTGCCGCCGGACACCGCGACCTGGGGGGCGCTCCTGGGCTGGCTCGCAGCCGATGCGATCGCGGCCGTGCTCGAGCCCGACCCCGACGCCCGCGCCGCGCGCGGGTGGTTCGACCGGGCCCGTCTCGGCCGCGTCTTCGCCGACGCGTACCGCTGGCGCGGCCTGGACGAAAGGGCGGCGTGGTGGACCGTCGAGACGGTGCGTCACCTGGTCGCCCGTCACGGCGCGGCGGCGCTCGCGGCACCGGCCGCCGAGCGGGCCGGGCGCCTGGTCCGAGCCTGGTTCGCCGACGACGATCTCGGCCGATGGCTGGGCGTCAACCGCCACGAGGGGATCGCCTACCTCAACCGCGAGTCGTTCGAGGCGGCGCTGCGCTGGGTCGTGGTGCTCGTCGCCGTGGGCGGCAGAGCCGACGGCCGCGGCGGGGCCGAGCTCGGGGCGGCCCTGGGCGGTGCCCACGCGCTCGCGCTGCGCCTCGCGGCCGACGCCGAGGCCGCCGGTTACGAGGTCGGGCCGCTCGTGGAGCGCGCCACCGCCTGAACGGCCGCCGGCGCCCGGCCCCGTCGGGGAGTCTCGCGACCGACCAACGGCGGCGGACATCCCCCGGAGGTCCCGGTGCCGGTATCCTGCCGACCATGACCGCCGACCCCTCCCCGACCGTCGCCGGGTCGCCACTCGCCGCCTTTGGGGCGCAGTCGATGACGGCGCCGCTGCGCGACGTCCTCGTGCAGCGGCCCGGCGCCGCGTTCGGGTCCGCCTGCGACGACCCGGCCCACGGCTTCCTGCACCCAGTCGACCTCGACCTCGCCCAGCGCGAGCACGACGCCTTCACCAACCTCCTGGCGCGCCTCGGCGTGCGGGTCCACGAGCTGGGGGCGGTCGCCACCCGCCACCCGGACCTCGTCTACGCCTTCGACCCGCTCCTCGTGACCGACCGCGGGTCGATCGCCCTCCGCTCCGGCAAGCCGACGCGCCGGGGCGAGGAGGCAGAGATCGAGGCCTGGCTCGCCGCCCGTGGCGTCCCGACGCTGGGGCGGATCGCGGCTCCCGGCACTGTCGACGGCGGCGACACCTTCTGGCTCCGGCCCGACCTCCTGTGCGTGGGACGGACGCTCCGGACGAACGGCGAGGGCGTCCGCCAGCTGGCCGGCCTCGTCGGCGGTGACGTGCGCGCCTTCGACGTCCCGTACTGGCGCGGCGACGCGGAGCTGCTCCACCTCCTCTCCGTGATCTCGCCGGTCGCGGACGACCTCGCCGTCGTCTACCTGCCGCTCCTGCCGGTCGGCCTCTGGGAGCTGCTCGGCGACCTCGGGATCCGGATGGTGCCCGTGCCCGACGAGGAGTTCCGGACGCTCGGCTGCAACGTCCTGGCCGTGCGGCCCGGGGTCTGCGTCGTCGCCGATGGGAACCCCGCCACCCGCCGCGCCCTCGAGGCCGCCGGGTGCGAGGTCCACCCGTACCCGGCGTTCGAGATCGGGATGAACGGTTCGGGCGGCCCCACCTGCCTCACCCGGCCGCTCCTCCGGCGCGCATGAGCAGCCGCGACGCCCGGGCCGTCCTCGACGCCGTGGCGGCGCGCGCCGCCAGGGCCGCCGCCAGGGTCGAACCGGCGGCCATCCTCGCCGACCTCCTCGACCTCCTCGCGATCCCGTCCATCACGGGCGACGAGGGCGCGGCGCGCGATGCCGTGGCGGGACGGATGGCCGGCGCCGGCCTGGAGGTCCGCTCGTGGGACGCAGATCCGGTTGCCCTCGCCCAGGACCCCGACTACCCGGGCTCGGAGATGCCGCGCGCCAGCCTGCCGCTTGCCGCGGGCACCCTCCGGGGCGCCCAGCCGGGCCCGCGCGTGCTGCTCGCGTGGCACACGGACGTGGTCCCGCCCGGCGACCGCGCCGCCTGGTCGCTGGATCCCTTCCGCCCGGAGGTCCGCGACGGCCACGCCTACGGCCGTGGCGCCTGCGACATGAAGGGCGGCCTTGTCGCGGCGCTGGCGGCCCTGGCGGCGGTCCGGGCGGCCGTCGATCCGGCCGACCTCGCGGGCGAGGCGGTCGTGCTCGCCGTCCCGTCCGAGGAGGACGGTGGGGCCGGGATGCTCGCCGCGATCCGCGCCGGCTTCGTCGCCGACGCCGCCGTCATCGCGGAGCCCACGCGCCTGGAGATCGTGACCATCGCGGCCGGCGCGATCACGTTCCGCCTGGCCGTCCCGGGGCGCGCCGCCCATGCCTCCGTGCGCCGCGAGGGTGTCTCTGCGCTGGAGAAGCTCGAGGTGCTCCACGCCGCCCTCCGCGCGGACGAGGTCGCTCGCAACGCCGCCGAGACCCGCCCGGAGATGCGGGCGCTCGGCCTGCCCTACCCCACGATCATCGGCACCGTGCACGGCGGCGACTGGGCCAGCACCGTGCCGGACCTGCTGGTCGCCGAGGGCCGCTACGGTGTCCGGGCCGGGCAGACCGCGGAGGAGGCGGCAGACGAGCTGCGGGCCGTCGTCGCGGCCGCCTGCGCCGCGGATCCGTGGCTGCGTGCGCATCCGGCGGCCCTCACCATCGCCGGCGGGCGCTTCTCGTCGGCCGAGGTCCCGGCCGACCACCCGCTTCCGCTCGGCCTGGCCGCGGCCGCGGAGAGCGTGCTCGGGCGGCGCCCACCGTTCGTCGGCGTGCCCTACGGGGCCGACATGCGGCTCCTGGTCCGGCACGGTGCGACGCCCACGGTGATGTTCGGGCCGGGCGACGTCCGCCACGCCCACGCAGCCGACGAGCACGTCGCCCTCGACGAGGTCGTCGCGTGCGCCCGCGTCCTCGCGGCCTGGATCGTCCGCGAGCTGGCGCCGGCCTGACGCCCTCGCGACGAGGCGGCCTCGCTGCGGGCACGGCGGGCACGGCGGGCACGGTGAACCCGAGCGCCCCGCGTCCGCGAACCTGAGCGC
>CAZVPS010000264.1:0-3210 GCA_964629105.1 uncultured Anaerolineaceae bacterium | reverse complement strand
GGCGGCATGACCGGCGTCATCGCCGTCCGCCGCGGCGACCGGGTCGGCGTCTTCCTCCAGGCCGGGTTCGCGATCGTCGTCGCATCCGTCGTCGTCGTCTCGATCTTCTCGCTCCTGGGGGCGCGCGACCTGACCGGCATCCTCCAGCTGTGGGGCGCCTCGCTCGCCGCCGGGATCGGCTCGGCGATCGCCACGGTCGGGACGTTCCAGGCCGTCGGCAACCTCTTCGGAATCCTCACCGTCTTCCAGCTTCTCGAGCTCGCCAACCCATCGCAGCCGCTCCTGCGCCGGCTTCTCCTCGAGACGCCGGGGACGTACCACCACTCCCTGATGGTCGGCAACCTGGCCGAGCGGGCCGCCGAGGCGATCGGCGCCGACCCGCTGATGGCCCGTGTGGCGGCCTACTACCACGACATCGGCAAGCTGGCGAACGCCGGCGCCTTCATCGAGAACCAGGCCGGGGCGGGCAACGTCCACGACGAACTCGAGCCCGACGTGAGCGCCCAGGTGCTGAAGGCGCACGTGGCCGACGGGATCGACATCGCGTACCGGGCGAAGCTTCCCAAGCCGCTCATCGCCTTCATCCCCGAGCACCACGGCACAACCCGGATCGCCTACTTCTGGGCGAAGGCCCGCGAACAGGCAGCCGGGCCCCTTGGTGGCCTCGACGCCGCCGCCGGCGGGGCCGCCGCCGACGCGCTCGACGAGCGTCGCTTTCGCCACAACGGCCCGCGGCCGCAGTCTCGCGAGGCCGCCATCCTCATGCTCGCCGACGGCGTCGAAGCCTCGGTCCGGTCGCTCTCCAGCCAGGACGAGCCGACGATCCGGACGATGGTGGGCCGGCTCATCGACGAGCGGCTGGACGACGGGCAGTTCGACGAGTGCGACCTGACCCTGCGGGATGTGGAGCGGATCCGAGAGGCGTTCATCGCCCAACTCCTGGGCATGTACCACCAGCGGATCGCCTACCCCGGGAACAAGGTCGTGGAGCTCGAGGCGCGGCGCACCGCCTCCGGCCCCGGCGCCTGACCGCAGACGTGGTCCCCGCCGCCGCCGCCGCCGGTCCCCGGCCGCTCTACCTTCCGCCCTTCCGGATGGACCTCGAGGTCCGGCCCGGCGTGCCCCGGCTCGTCCCGGCGACGTCCCTCGCACGTGTCCTGCGGGCCGCGCTGCTCGCCGGCGGGGCCCCCGAGCCGGCCGCGGTCGGCCTCGTGCTCGCCGACGACGCGGAGCTCGCCCGCCTGAACGCCGTCCACATGGGCAGGCGCGGCCCCACGGACGTCCTCTCGTTTCCGCTCCTCCCGCCCGCGGCGTTCCCGCCGCACGAGGGCGGCCCTTCCCGGCCGCCGGCTCCCGGCCGCGGCGCCAGCGCCGACACGGGGCCGGCGTTCCTCCTTCCCCCGGGCACTCGCCTCCACCTCGGCGACATCGCCGTCTCCGTGGAGCGCGCGATCGAGCAGGCGGAGGCGGGCCGTGGCGGCCAGACGGGCGACCTCCGCTGGTCGCCGGCCGACGAGTTGCGCCTCCTCGTCGTCCACGGCGGGCTCCACCTCTGCGGCTGGGACCACGCCGAGGCTGCGGAGGAAACCGCGATGCGCGCCCTCGAGCAGGAGATCCTGGCCGCCCTCGCGGCCTGAGAAGAGGATCGGCGGCGCCGGGCGGCCCCCGGCGGGGCCCTGCTCAGCGCAGCTCCACCGTTGCCGCGGGCGTCGTCGCGACGAGGCCGGGCGACATCGCCTGGCGCGCGACGGCCGGCTGCCACGCGTACGTCCCGGCGGTCACGACCCTGGCCAGGTAACCGAGACAGAACGTGCCGGGGACGACGGCGTTGACATCGCCGTTCTCGCTCCGCGCGACGTCCCGGAACGAGACGACGAACAGGACGCGCTGACCCTCCACCCGTGCCGGCCCGACGTCGTAGGCGCCGCAGCCCGTGCGCCCGCTCTGCCCGCCGTCGAGCGCGGCGAGACCCGACGGGACGATGTCGACGACCTCCACGGTGCCGTTCCTCCCGGGTCCCTCGACCCGCAGGTCGAGCGAGACGCTCACCAGGCTGTTCGGGGCGATCGGCGAGGCCGGCGAGATGGTCCGGGTGAGTGCCAGGTCCCCGTCGGGCAGGCCGAGGTCGGACGCCGACACCGTGGGCTCGTCCCACGACGCCGTCACCGCGACGGCACCCGACACTGGCTCGAGGCGCATCGCCATCCGGCGATCCGCGAGGACCTCCATCGTCACGGCGCCCCCGCCGGGGATCTCCACGGTGTTCCGCGCGCCGCCCTCGACAATGGCCACCACGGCCGGCGCCGCCGGCAGTCGCTCGACCAGGCGGCTCACGACCGACACCTGCGCGAGGACCGCGAGGTCGTCGAGCGGCGGAACCGCGAGCAGATACGCCAGCGCCTCGGCGGCGAGCGGGTCGTCAAGCCAGGCGGCCAGCAGGGCGAGCAGCTCGGTCGCCTCGCTCACGTCCTCGGCGGCATCGGAGATCCGGAGGCGGACCTGGTCGCCGCGGCGCTCGCCCCAGCGCTCCACGAGCGATCGTTCCACGGCGGTGGCGGCGGCGCGATCACCGAGGATCGCCAGTCCAAGGGCGGCCCAGAGCCGGGTCCGCCCATCCGCCGTCCGATGGTCGAGGGCCGCGTGGAGCGATCCGAGGACCGGCTCGCCGAGCGCGGCCAGGCCGACCAGCGCCACCGTTCGGCGTTCGATCGTGGATCCGAGGTCATCGGCGATCGCGCGAAGCCACGGCCGGGCCGAGTCCGGGAACAGGGCCCCCGGATCGGCGACCAGCGCCCGGACCGTCAGCTCCACGTCGGCCGACGCGTAGGGCAGGAGCCGGAGACCGCCCTCCGCCGTCTGGTAGGACGACCGGGCGAACGGACTCGCGTCCGGGAGGCTGTCCGCGTCCACGCCGAGGTGCTCCACGAGGAGGCGGCGCGCGATCGATCCGGCCAGCCGCTCGTCGGCGCGCTGGCCCCGCGGCACCGCCAGGCCCCACAGGAGCTCCAGGTAGCGCGCCCGCCCGGCATCTGCCAGCACGAGGCGCGTCAGGCCCGGCCCGCCCGGGGGCGCCGTCGAGCCCATGATCGGGACCGTTTCGCGATGGCCGGCCGCAAGCCGGCTCTCGACGACCCGGAACGTCCGGACGAGGCGGTCGCTGCCGACGGCCGAGGCAGCGGCGATCGTCACCCGGTGGGTGCCCGGGGTGAG
>CAZVPS010000263.1:0-3226 GCA_964629105.1 uncultured Anaerolineaceae bacterium | reverse complement strand
CGGGCGCGTGCGCGTGCCGCGGCGTCCGGTCGTCCGCCGTCCTCCCAGGCCCGCAGCGAGGCCCGGTCGATGACCGCCGAAGGAAGCGCCTGCTCGCTCCGGAAGAGCCGCCGCGTCTCGGTCAGCTCCAGGAAGCGCGCCTCCGGGCCGGCCGCCCGGATCATCGCAGTCGCCAGCGTCTCGGTGGGCGTCGCGATGCCGCGGACGAGCCGCTGGGCCATCGCGATCCCCTCCGCGTCGAGGACGAGCTTCTCCGCGCTCTGGCAGCGCAGCGAATCGAGCATCCCGGAGCCCGAGATCATGTCGATCCCGGCGAGCGCACCGACGAGCGCGCCCATGCCGCTTTCGAGGCCGGCCTGGTGGTCGATCATCTTGCCGTCCGTGGCGCCGAGATAACCGTGGGTGGGGAGGTTGAGGTCCTTCCCCACCTGGCTGTAGGCGGCGTCGAGCATGGCGGTCTCGATGGCGCCCATCGGGGTGACGCCGGTCCGCATGTCGACGATCGCCGGAGCGCCGCCCCAGACGATCGGCGCGCCGGGGCCGGCGAGCTGGTGGATGACGATCCCCGCCAGGCACTCGGCGGCGTGCTGGACCACGGAGCCGACGAGGGTGACGGGCGCGGCGCCGCCGGCGAGGGGCATCGAGACCATCTCGGCCGGGACCCGGGCCCGGGCGAGATCGATCAGGTTCCGGGCCCCGAAGGCGGTCCAGGTGAGCGGCGGCGAGGGGCAGACGTCGAAGACGGCCCGCGGCCGCGCTACCAGCGCCGCGCGCCCCCCGGCGTCGAGCGCCAGGAGGTCGATCATGGCGGCGGTCCCGTCCGGGCTGAAGGCCCCGGTCACGACCGGCTTGACCGAGCCAAGGAGCACCAGGAAGAGGCGGTACAGGTCGCCGATCTCGGCGGGGACGTCGCCGCAGACGATCGCCGTGGACTGGGCGGCGTACGCGGGGAGCATCTCCGCGACCCGGACCAGGCGCACCAGGTCGGCGGCCTGCGACGGCCGGTGGTCGCCCGTGACCGGGTCCAGGACATTGACGCCCGACGAGCCGGGGTCGAACTGGACCACCCCGGCCCCGTACCGGACGGCGGGGGCGCCGGCGCGATCGAAGAGGTCGAAGGAGGCGGGCACGGTTGCCAGCGCCCCCTCGACCAGCGCGGTCGGGATCCGGACGGTCTCGCCCTCGACGGCGGCGCCCGCGTCGGCGAGGAGGCGGATCGCCTCCGCGTCCTGGACCCGGACCCCGGGGTCGCGGAGGAGCTCGTAGGCCTCGTCGAGGATCCGCCCGACCAGGTCCGGCCCGAGGAGCCGGAGGACCGGGCGGAGGGGCGCCGTTCCGGTGGTCGGGCTCACCGCCCGGCCCCGGCGAGCATCGCGTCGACGACGGTGGGCGCCGGCTCGATGCCGGCCTCCCGCTCGACCGAGCCGATCACGTCGGCCATCTCGCGGGCGAGGGCGGGCTCCAGGCGCTCGGGCTCGTGGGTGGCCAGGAGCTGGCGCGCCTTCGCGTTCGCCCAGGCTCGCGGCCCGCCGCCCTCGGCCTCCACCACGCCCATCGGGCGCCGGTCCATGAAGCGCGGCTTCCACAGCGAGCGCATGTGGCGCCGGGTGTGCGGCGACGTCAGGTAGTCGCCGGCCGGCCCGACCGCGGCGATCGCTTCGAGCGCGAGCGCCTCGTCGTCGACCGGGATTCCCTTCAGGGTGGCCCGCACGATCGAGTAGATCTCGGCGTCGAGGAGGAGCTGCTCGTGGGAGAAGATCCGGCTCCCGTTGAGAAGCCCGAGGCCCAGGAGCATGTCCGATCCGGAGGCCGCGGCCAGGAACGACGAGAGCGCGTTCTCCACGCCGGCCTGCCAGTCGGGCGCCTTGGCACCGGTGGCGAAGGCCCCCATCGAGAGCGGGACACCGTAGAAGTCGGCGAGCTGATTGGTGGCCGCCCCGAAGAGGAAGTCCTCCGGGCCGCCGCCGGTGTACGCGCCGGAGCGGAGGTCGATCGCGGTCTGCGCGGCCGCGTAGTAGACCGGCGAGCCGGGGTACGTGATCTGCATGAGCGCGAGCGCCGCGATCACCTCCGCGTTGCCGACGACGAGCGACCCGGCGACCGTGGCGGGCCCGGTGAACGCCGCCGACGCCATCGTCATGTAGCCGACCGGGATCCCCGCCTCGGCGGCGACCAGGCCGGCGTCGATGCTCCCGCCGTCGTGACCGAGCGGGCTGGTGGTGCACTGCATCATCGAGAGGACGGGGCGCGCCCGGAGCGCGTCGCGGCCGCCGACGATCGCGGCGGCCATCTCCACCGCCGCGCGGGCCTCGCGCTCGGTGACGATCGACTCCGTCTGGACGTGCTTCGTGCTGTTCGCCCAGCAGGCGAGCAGCTCGTGGAGCGACCGCGAGGGAGCAGGCCGGTCCTGCGCCGAGACGGGAATCCAGTGGAAGGCGACCTCGTCGAGGGCGTCGGCGAGGCGGGCGATCTCGGCGACGTCGGAGAGGCGCGACGGCCGGCGCTCGCCGGTCTCGAGGTCGGAGACCTCCACGCCGCAGCCGTCGGTGGCGGCGTAGACGTGCTCGCCGTCGAGCGGGAGGTCGAGCGCCGCGTCGCGGGCGGCGAGGGTATAGACGGGGGGTGCCGTCTTCAGGGCGACCTCGATCATCGCCTTCGGCGCCTTGACGACGAAGCTCGCGCGGTCCACCTCGGCGCCCGCGGCGGCCCAGATGTCGAGGGCGCGCTCCGACGGGAAGCGGACGCCGACGTGCTCGATGACGTGGAGCGTCGCCTCGTGGATCCGGGCGATCGCGTCCGCGTCGAGCGCCACGATCCGCAGGCCGCGCGGCCCGATCGGGTTGAGCGGCGCGCTCACAGGGCCCCTCCTTCCGCCGCGGTGCCGACCGCGTCGGCCGCCGCGCCGGCCGCGTCGGCAGTGCCCATCAGGCGCTTCGCCAGCTCGACCGCGCCCATCGCGTCCTCGGAGTACCCGTCGGCGCCGATCTCGTTGGCCCACGAGCCCGTCACGGGGGCGCCGCCGACCATCACCTTGAGCGGCGGGCGCAGGCCGGTCTCCGTCAGCGCCGCGATCACGACGCGCTGGCCGGTCATCGTGGTCGTCAGGAGCGCGGAGATGCCGACGATGTCGGCGCGATGCTCGCGGGCAGCCGCCACGAACCGCTCCGGGGCGACGTTGACGCCGAGGTCGTGGACCTCGAAGCCGGAGGTGGAGAGGAGCATGCCC